>JABDMQ010000003.1 GCA_013001365.1 Flavobacteriaceae bacterium | reverse complement strand
ATCGTCTTCTCTTGATCGATATTGGCATGTTTCTGATCAACGTAGGCAATCTTTGCCGTTTCTCCAACCTTGAATTCCCCTTTATCTGGGGTTTCCTCTCCCATTATCATCTTGAAAATTGTTGTCTTACCTGCTCCATTAGGTCCAATGACGCCAACAATTCCGGCCTGAGGGAGATTGAAATTAAGGTCTTCGTACAACAACTTATCACCATAAGCCTTACTTACGCCAATCGCTTCAATAACATTTGTTCCGAGTCTTGGACCATTAGGTATGTATATTTCAAGTTTTTCATCAAGTTTTTTCTGGTCTTGACTCATTAACTTATCGTAATTCTTCAATCGTGCTTTTTGCTTGGTCTGCCGTCCTTTAGCACCTTGACGTACCCATTCCAATTCTCGTTCCAATGTCTTTTGACGCTTCGAAGCAGTTTTGCTTTCTTGTGCCATTCGTTTGGACTTCTGGTCGAGCCAAGAAGAGTAATTCCCTTTCCATGGAATGCCCTCTCCTCTATCAAGCTCAAGGATCCATCCTGCAACATTGTCTAAAAAGTATCTATCGTGAGTAACAGCAATCACAGTTCCTTTATATTGAGCAAGGTGATGTTCCAGCCAATGAACGGATTCGGCATCCAAATGGTTGGTTGGCTCATCCAGCAGTAATACATCCGGTTCTTGCAAAAGCAACCTGCAAAGCGCTACTCTGCGTCGTTCACCGCCTGAAAGAACTCCAATCTTGTTATCACCTTCTGGCGTACGTAAAGCATCCATGGCAATCTCTAGTTTGGTATCCAGTTCCCAAGCATTAGATGCATCGATCTTATCTTGAAGCTCCGCTTGCTTGTCCATGAGTTTTTGCATTTTGTCAGGGTCGGAATAGACTTCTTCGAGACCGAACATATCATTGATCTTATTATATTCATCAAGGATGGCTACCGTTTCTGCAGCCCCCTCACGAACCACCTCCAAAACTGACTTATCATCGTCTAGCTTTGGTTCCTGCTCAAGCAAGCCTACAGAATAATCCTGGGAAAAAACAACATCTCCTTGGTAGTTCTTATCAACGCCTGCAATAATCTTCAATAAGGTAGATTTACCCGAGCCATTAAGACCAAGAATACCAATCTTGGCTCCATAGAAAAAACTCAAGTAAATATTCTTCAGAACAGGCGTATTGGCCCCTTGGAAGGTTTTTGTCACTCCTGACATTGAGAAGATCACTTTCTTATCGTCACTCATATTACACGCGTCCTTTTAAAGCATTAAACACCCAGGCAATGGCAAAGAAACCAATGCCGACTGATGCAAACCCCCATCCCGCTATTTCATTGTAACGAAACGCTCCTAGGGCTATAAGTCCTATACCTACTATTATCATAATCGCTGTAGCCCAAGCTAGTACAGTATTTTTGTTCATTGCCATATTAATATCTTGATGGTTAGTTATAAACAAATATCGCGTATTTAAATAAAAAAAGCATCCTATTGAGGATGCTTTTTACCATTGGTAATTCTTCCAAGACTAATTCATCGGAACCTCAATAAAAAGAAGGTCGGAATCATCATTGGCAGATATATGAATGGCCTCTGTATCCCATATTCCAATCGCATCCCTGACATTCAAGATTTCTTCTCCAACATTATGGCTCCCACTAATAGTCATTATATAAACACCGTTTGTGTTTGATTCTGGTTTATATTCAAAATCATTGTCCTTACTAAGGTCTATTCTTGAGATCTTGGCATTCTGATGAATCTTCAGGCTTCCGTTATCTGAGTCATTATCTAAAGACGACACTAAAGTCTGAAGCTTATCCTTTCTTTGTTCGGGATCGAAGGATTTCTGGTCGTACCGTGGTTCCACATTCTGCTGATTTGGCATTATCCAGATCTGAAACAAACTTAAATGCTCTTTTGAGGATCCATTGATCTCCGAATGACTCAGTCCACTTCCAGCAGACATAACCTGAACCTCACCTGGCTTCACTTCTAGCCATTCTCCAGCCATAGAGTCCTTATGCTTCAATAAGCCTTTGAATGGTATCGTAATGATCTCCATGTTATCATGTGGATGCGTGCCAAAGCCCATGCTTGGTGCAATAAGATCATCGTTTAAGACCCTCAAGGCACCAAATTGTATGTTATTTGGGTCATAATAGTTTGCAAAACTAAATGAATGATTGGCTTGCAGCCAACCATGATTTGCAAACCCTCTTTCGTCAG
>JABDMQ010000381.1 GCA_013001365.1 Flavobacteriaceae bacterium | reverse complement strand
CCCTTCCAGCACTTGAAAGTGACCTGAAGAAGACTGGAGCACCATGGATAGAGGGTCAAGGATTAATCAAGAATTAGATTATTTCCAATTAAAGGTATGATCAAATTCTTTCGTCGCATTCGCCAATCCATAATTATGGAAAATAAAACTTCCAAATATTTCAAGTACGCCATTGGTGAGATCATTCTTGTGGTTATAGGCATTCTCATTGCGTTGCAAATCAATAACTGGAATGAAAACCGAAAATTGAATATCAAGGAAGGTATTTACTTGAAAGGCCTTAAGGCCGATTTTGAACAATCCAAAGTAGCCTTGACCCGTGTGATCAAAAAAACAGCGAGAGTGGCTAAATTGGTAGATACACTTGGAGGCATGATCAAAAACCATGCAGATGCGCTGACCATAGTGCAAATTGATTCATTATCAGCTGGTAGTACTGGATTTACGGTATTCATGCCAAGTGAAGGCGTCATTAACGATATCATCGGTTCAGGGAAATTGGATATGATTACGAACGAAGAGTTGCGAAAAAAAATTGCCTCATGGGAAGCCGACCTCAGAATGATAAGGGAATATGAAACCATCGGCAAACAATTGTCTGATGATTATAATAACCACACCAGTAAATATTTTGATATGATCAATGGTAAATACTTGAAAAATGCTTTCTTGGATCATAAACGCCTTGAATTTCTCAATGATCATGTCATGACCAATTATATGGCCATGATTTTTGGTAATTCCATGATGTTGAACGAACTCTATAAAGAGAAATCGATTGCCATTGACAGTATGATCCTTTTGATCGATAATCCCAAACTATGATCAAGTTCTTTCGACATATAAGACGAAACCTTATAGAATCTAGAAAAACCGCGAAGTACCTCAAATATGCCATTGGTGAGATTCTACTTGTTGTTATTGGAATTTTGATTGCACTGCAGATCAATAATTGGAATGAAAACAGGAAAGCAAGTGACATGGGCAAACAATTCCTTAGTGGTATTCAAGAAGACCTTAAAAAGGATCTTGTGCGCATAGATAGTATAGTAACCATGAATGCGCAATCCATAAGTTTAATTACAAGTATAGACTCTGTGTTCCACAGGAAACATTACTTCTATACCGACCAAAACGAGAAGTTCTTCAACCAACCAGACACCATTAATTTTCAACATGTATTTTACAGGGACATGTCGTTTCGATCAATAAAAGGGAACTATAAATCCCTTATTGCCGACGGTAAAACAGGTTTGATAAAAAACAAAGAGCTGTTTCAGGCCCTTCAACTGATCTATGACGAAAACCAAGCAAGACTTTCCAGCACCTATGATGCCATTAAAGCCATTGAGCAGAATATTAGTTGGGCCTATGGATATGAAAAATACAATTGGACGTATTCTGATCTAAAGAATGCAAAAGACAAAAAAATCTTTTTAGATCTGGTCAATTTCACAGAACAGAAATACTGGCATGCATTGAACCTGCTCAGAACAAAGAATAACAGCGCAAAAGTCATCGCAATGATAGAAAAAGAACTAGCCAATGATTAAATTCTTCCGAAAAATACGCTACGAGCTTATGGAGAAAAACAAAACAACCAAGTACCTTAAATACGCCATTGGCGAAATCATCTTGGTGATGATCGGAATTTTATTGGCTTTACAAGTCAACGAATGGAACAACGAACGCAACCGAAAAAAGGCAGAACAGGATGTTATTGAGCAACTCATAGCAGACCTTAGTAAATCACAGCATGAATTGGAATATATGAAACGGCGGACTTTTGGTGAAGCAAGGGTACGTGCACAGGTACTAAGAGCATTTTGGAAAGATGAATTGCCAGATGATATAAGAAACTATGTATGGGGTGGCGCTGGTAGTACAGTTTACAGTCCCGTTCTGGGAACAGCACAATCCCTTATCAATTCAGGGCGAATGGATATTTTAAGTTCTAAAGAACTCAAAAATGATATTGTAGCCTATGTAGAATTCGTTGGATTTAAACTTAAAGATATTAACCGATATGAAGAAACCTATTACCGAAAAGGTGTAGAATTAATAAGGGAGGTAATGCCAGGGCCGTATGAATCAAAAGAATACTACAATGCAAGAAGTGAAGCGTATCAAAATACGAGTCAATACAGAGAAAATCTAAATGGGAGACCAGCTGTAATAGACAAAGTCCCTTTTCAGACAAATTTGGAGCGATTATTTGAAAATCAAAAATTTTCTAACGCGTATAGTAACCTTTATCTGTACCATCGTAATACGGGCTTTAAATATGAGGATATACTAGACGATACCAACGCACTACTTGTCAAATTATACAAGGCTTCAAACAAGTATTCAGATTTAGGTGAACAGTTAGATAATAGCGAGCATTATCTGGTTTTTGAACCTGTGGATCTAGAGATCCTTAAACGAGCAGATGCAATGTTATCTGACCATTCTAAATGGAATAAAAATGACGACCGAGAATGTAATGATGACAACACAAATGAAAGCTATAGCCTGCATTGCGCATTGGTAAAAGCATCAAAGGAAGTCATAGGAGAATGGGATTATGAGCCCTATAGGCCTGCAATTAGAATGGTATTATTTACCCTAAAGAAATACGAGAACAGAAGAGTGGTTGAAAGGATTTTTCAAGACTGGAACAACCATCCAGATTCAACCTTTGAAGAACTCAAACAAGTTTTGAAGGAAAGCATGGATGCTGTTGAGATGCAACTTAATGGGGTAAATGTCAAGGCTGAATAAATTATGAATCAATAAATACCAATGATCAAATTCTTCCGCAAAGTCTGAAGACTTTATTTATTCCCCTGGGAAATCAGCTTTACGCTTGGCCAAGAAAGCTGTTGTCCCTTCCTTGAAATCTTCTGTACCAAAACAATTAGCGAACTGCCTGATTTCGGTTTCAAACCCATTAACCCCATCTTTGTAATTGGCATTTACGGCCTTGATAGCCGCACTGATTGCCACCATGGAATTGTTGGTGATGTTACCAGCAATTTGGTTGCAAAATGGCAATAGTTCTTCCAACGAGGTCACATGATTGACCAAACCGTAATTCCACGCGGTTCCAGCATCGATCATACGCGCTGTCATGATCATTTCCATAGCGCGACCCTTGCCTATCAATTGCGGCAAACGTTGCGTACCACCATATCCTGGTATGACACCAAGTGATACTTCTGGTAAACCCATTTTTGCGTTCTCGCTCGCGACCCTGAAATGTGCTGCCATAGCAAGTTCGAGACCACCACCGAGCGCAAACCCATTTACGGCTGCAATGATGGGCGTCGACAAATTCTCTACGAAATCGAACAATATTTTTTGCCCTTTGGCGGCGAGCATACCTCCTTCGTCAACACTATAATTAGCAAATTCGCTAATGTCGGCACCTGCTACAAAGGCCTTTTCACCGCTGCCAGTAATGATGATCACTTTGGAGTCCTTGTCTGCATCAGCAGCTTCAAAAGCATCATGCAATTCCTGGATCGTTTCGGAGTTAAGTGCATTCAGTTTATCCGGCCGATTAATGGTAATTGTTGTTATGCTGTTTGTTGTGCTGGTAAGCACATTTTGATAGCTCATACTAGTTCATTTTCGGGAAGGTGACCTTGAAAACAGTCCCCTTATCCTGTTCTGATGTAAAGGTAATACTTCCTTTGTAGGTTTCAACGATATTTTTCACCATCGCCAAGCCCAAGCCCATACCACTGCTCTTGGTAGTGAATTTAGGTTCAAAAACCTTTGGCTTGTTCTCCTCTGAAATACCGACACCATTATCACTTACACTTATGTAGATATTGTCTTCTTCAGTGCCAACAGATACTAGAATCTTTGGATCCCTACCTTCAGGAATGGATTGAATACCATTCTTCACTAAGTTAGTGACCACACGAACCAACTGTGTACGATCGAGTTTTGCTATGATCTCTTCTTCTTCAGAAGTGAAAACGATATAATCTTCGCTGAAAATGTCCAAGGCCAGTCTAACGATCTCGACTATATTCAGGTTTTCATCTTGTTGTACTGGCATTTTTGCAAAATTGGAGAAGGCCGAAGCAATAGAACTCATGGTGTCAATCTGTTGTATCAAGGTCTTGCTGTACTCGTCTACTTTCTCATGAATCCTAGGGTCCTTTGGGTCGAACTTATGCTGGAAACTCTGCACACTCAAGCGCATAGGCGTAAGCGGATTCTTGATCTCATGAGCCACTTGCTTGGCCATTTCGCGCCATGCTTGCTCACGCTCGCTCTGTGCTAATTTTACGGCACTGTCTTCCAATTGATCGATCATCGCATTATACGAATTGACCAAGGCGCTGATCTCTTCGCTACCACTTTCTATCTCGATCTTCTGGTTCCGTTTTTCCAGTCTTGTCTCGGTTATCTTATCGCTAATTGTCTTCAGTGACCTTGTAATGTATTTAGACAAGAGGAAGGCCAGACCAATAGCTATCAAGAACATGAACAAATAGGCACTCCCGAGACGTTTCAAGAATTCAATGAGTTCGCCAGAAAAGAATTCATCATCTTCCAAATATGGCAAGTTCAATATGGCCAATGGTTTGAATTTCCCATCCGTAATATAAGTATAGGAAGACTGGAAGCTCTCGCCGTTCTCTTCAAGTTTCTCGACGAATCTTTTGTTAAGGGAATTCGACAAGTTATTCAAGATCTCCGCATCAAGGCATTTAGAGATCGTATCTGCAACGAAGTCGGCTTTTGAAGATTTGAGAAGATTACCTTCAAGATCATAGAGGTTTATTTGAAGTCTATGGATATCTGCTATCTCATATATGGCGTCCTTGAAAATGAATGGTACTTTATCCGTTTGCACCGGGAAAGATGTACTCCTTAGTACAAAATCTATATGCGACTTGATGGCCTCTTCTTTTCTCAACAATCGTTTTTCATGATAATCCTTTGCTTCTTCCTGGTACTGATATACAGCAACAAAGGCAATCAGGATTGAAGCCAATAATACCAAGAGAATCATCGAAATGAAGATCCTTAATCGTAAAGAAGGTTTGCCGAAGTTCATGTATGCATGTAAAGTTGCATAAATATAGCAATTATTGTACCGAAGCTTACTCTATTGGGCATATGGATT
>JABDMQ010000370.1 GCA_013001365.1 Flavobacteriaceae bacterium | reverse complement strand
CTTGTTTTTGGATGGTCTATGCAGTTCATAGTTATTGAATGGCAAGTTTATACCATAACAAAAGATCCACTATCGCTCGGCATTATTGGATTAATGGAGATCATCCCGGCTTTTACAATGGCACTTTTTGCTGGGCATATTGTGGATCAAAAAGAAAAACGCAACCTTTTGGCAATCTGTATTGCTGCATTTTCTTTGATAAGCCTTGGTCTATTCCTTCTTACTTGGCCGAGAATCGTTGCTGGATGGGAAATGAAGACAGTCCTTTATTGTATTTATGGCCTCGTGTTTTTCGGAGGGTTCTTGAGGTCGTTCTTTGGCCCTACGATCTTTTCATTGATAGCCCTTATTGTTCCAAAAAACTTGTATCCTAACGCCGCTACTTGGAGTAGTTCTACATGGCAAATGGCTACTGTTCTTGGTCCTGCATTTGCTGGATTTACCATAAGTTGGATTGGCGTACATTGGTCTTTATGCATTATTTTTGGGCTGGTATTATTGTCTTTTTTCATACTACTTTGGATACCAAAGAAGCCTATATTGAATCCAAAAATTGGCGAACCCGTCATCCAAAGCCTTAAAGAAGGTGTTCGTTTTGTTTTTAAGACTAAGGCAATTTTAGGAGCCCTGACCTTAGATATGATTGCGGTGTTGTTTGGTGGCGCCATTGCATTATTGCCTATCTATGCTCAAGATATCTTGAAAGTAGGCTCTGAAGGATTTGGCGTATTACGTGCTGCACCAGCGGTGGGCGCATTCTTGACAATGCTTATAACAGCGTATATTCCTATTACGCGTAAAGCTGGCATGAAATTATTGGGAGCAGTTTTCGGGTTTGGAATTTGCATAATTGTATTTGGGATTTCATCTATTTTTTGGATCTCCGTGGTAGCTTTGTTCTTTAGTGGTGTTACCGATGGCGTTTCAATGGTAATTAGGCAAACGATTCTACAACTTAAGACGCCTGATAACATGAGGGGTAGGGTAGCATCTGTAAATTCGATGTTCGTTGGTTCGTCAAATGAGCTTGGTGCATTTGAAAGTGGGCTAACTGCAAAATTAATGGGCACTGTAACTGCAGTAGTCTTTGGAGGGACAATGACCTTGTTGACAGTAATTACAACAGGTATTTTTTCTCCAGCCTTCAGAAAGTTGGACCTTACGAAAGATGTTGAAGAACATGGAAATGAAGACTAGACTTTTATCAAGTTTTTTCTTACATTTATAGTAATCAAACTGCAACTAAATGAAACAGATCATCATATTCTTATTGGTCGTTATACTATTGATTATCAGCTATGGCCAATACACAAAATATAAAAGATTTACACCTCCAGAATACGAATATCAATTAAATCAGGATATTGACCTTAATTATCATGACAGGTCTTTTTTATTAGATTATTATGAATCTGTAGAAGGACTAAATGGCTTTGTGATCACTCAATGGAGTGCTAATAATATTGATGTTAGAAACCCAGAAGATGATGATAAGGCCACTCAAGCTTCTGTTTCGGAGTATTCCAAAAAACTTGGTCTTGTAAAATATCATGAAGACCAATTGGTAAAATCAAAAAGATTAAAGGAAAGTGGTTTGGCCAATTCCGAGATTAAATTATTAGAAGAGCAGGGTACCACGTTGGAACAGCACTTAAAGCTACAGAATGACAAGAGAATCTTGACCATTTTCAATAATAATATTGATCAATTAAAGATGGGAAAACAAAGTGCATTTGTTTACGAATTGCAAAAGCTTCTGGTCAAGAAAGGATATGACATTCCTCTTGATGGGGTTTATAAAGTCATAACAAAAGATGCGATAATGGCTTTTGAAGAGAAGAACAAGCTGTTTCCAGATGGCGACATAGACCAAATTACCTTGGAGGCACTATTGGAGTAATCAACTGAATTCTTTCAAATCCAATTTTTTTCCATCAAATGCCGCATACGTAAAGTAGGTTATCCAATCGCCGAGGTTAACATATCTTGAATTATTGCCTAATTCAATCTCCATAGGCAGATGCCTATGACCAAACACAAAATAATCCCTGTGTTTCTCCTTGAGTTTATCCTTGCAGTACTGCACGAGCCACTCATTTTCCTCACCGAGAAACTTGATATCTTCATCACCAGAAATAAGTTTGTTCTTTACCGAAAAATATTGGGCTAATCGAACACCCCAATCAGGATGTAACCACCTATATAACCATTTTGACAATGGATTTGTGAAGATTTTCTTCATACGCTTGTAACCCTTGTCACCTGGGCCTAACCCATCACCATGTCCAATAAGGAAATGTGAATCTCCAAGAATGATTTCTTTGGGTTCGTGATATACAGGGATGCCTAGCTCTTCTTCAAAATAGCCATTCATCCAAAGATCATGGTTGCCAACAAAATAGAAAATAGGGATACCGGAATCCGAAATTTCTGCTAGTTTACCAAGGGTTCTTGTAAATCCTTTTGGAACAACCGATTTGTATTCAAACCAAAAATCGAAAAGATCTCCTAAAAGGAAAATAGCAGCTGCATCTTTCTTGATATGATCCAACCAAGCCACGAATTTCTTTTCTCGTGGCAATGAAGCTTCCCTTGTTGGAGCGCCTAGATGATTGTCGGAAGAGAAATATACTTTCTTTCCATCAGGTATTGATATATGATGAATATCAGTCATTGTCTGAGGCGAACCATTCTGCAAATGAAGTCGCTGTTTCTTGGAGTTTCAATGAATGTAACTTGATGTTATTAGGAAGCCGGTCATTGATTTTCTGCGCAAAATCTATTACCATCATTTCACTTGTTGGTTGATAGTCCGCCAAAATAACATTATGACCTCTTGCTTCTAATTCCTTTGCTAATTCAACATGAGGAGTGTTCTTATTGAATATGGTAGCATGATCAAAAACATCCACAATTTCTTCTTTTACTATTTTCTTAAGATCACT
>JABDMQ010000358.1 GCA_013001365.1 Flavobacteriaceae bacterium | reverse complement strand
ACATTCCTGCAGGTAAGTAAAATGACCAAGAAAGAGTATGATTTATTAGATTCAATTACAGGCTCTTTCCCTGGAAGGGCTGAGCGTGATGATTGGTCCGGACAAGCAAAAAAATTAATAAACTAGTTATAGCATATGGAATCTTCTAAAGTTATACAGGCTATTTACAATGATGACGATGTCTTGCTTTCTGCAGTCAAGAAAGTAAAATCAGAGAAGCATCATATAGAAGAGATTTATACGCCTTTTCCTGTACATGGTCTAGATAAAGCCATGGGATTAGCACCGACCCGTATTGCCATAACATCGTTTATGTATGGCTGTGTTGGATTGACTGTTTCAATATTGATGATGAATTACATAATGATCGAGGATTGGCCTCAGGATATTGGTGGTAAGCCGAGTTTTAGTTATTTGGAAAATATGCCAGCCTTTGTCCCTATTATGTTCGAGATGACCGTTTTCTTTGCCGCACATTTAATGGTGATCACATTTTATTTACGAAGTAGAATGTGGCCATTCAAGAATGCTGAAAATCCGGATCCAAGAACGACAGATGACCATTTCCTAATGGAAATCCCGGTCAATGGAAATGAAAATGAAGTAAAAAAGTTATTGAAAGAAACTGGAGCAGTCGAAATTAATTTAGTTGATAAAGACCATTAATATAGATATGAAGAGCTTATATAAAATACTATTACTGACTGTTTTGGTTGGTGTCTTTTATTCTTGTCAGAAGGATAGCAGGCCGAATTACCAATACATGCCAAATATGTATGAGCCAGTTGGTTATGAAACATATGGAGAATATGATGTTTTCCCTGGTGAACAGGCAGCCATGATACCAGCTGAAGGCTCGATTGCCAGAGGCATGTCAGTTTATGATTATGAGAATAATGAAGAAGGATACCAAGCTGCTAAAGCAGAATTGGTAAACCCTTTGGATTCGACAATGGTCGACCTTAAAATAGGAAAGGAACTCTACGATATCTATTGTGGTGTATGTCATGGTGCTAAAGGAGATGGTCAAGGTATCTTGATGAAACGAGAGAAAATATTAGGGATACCTAGTTATGCAGATGCTGGTCGAGCGATAACAGCTGGAAGTATTTATCATGTGATCTATTATGGAAGGAATACCATGGGGTCCTATGCCAACCAGTTAAATGAAGAAGAGCGTTGGCAAGTTGTGGCCTACGTAGAAAAGCTAAAGGTAGATTTAGAGAAATAAGAAAGAATAAGTTCATATAGAGATATGTATACATTTTCAAATAGACTAAAAATAGGATCGATAATACTAATAGTAGCTGGTCTGCTAATGGTAACCTATGGCTTTATGAATTCTCATAAATCTCTGGAAGATGTCAAGATAATGTTGGCCGAAGAGGCTTCTGCACATGGAGGTGGACATGGAGATGCGCATGCTGAAACCGCGACACATGACGAAGGACATGAAGAAATTTCTGGGCATGGTGAATCAGAATCACATGCTGGAGAAGAAGCAGGTCATGGAGATGAACATGCGGAACATGTGATGCATCAAATTCATAATAGACCATGGGCAGCACTTTATGTGGCTGCGTTCTTTTTCATGATGATTTCACTTGGAGTATTAGCCTTTTATGCCGTGCAATGGGCATCACAGGCTGGATGGTCACCGGTGCTTTTCAGGGTCATGGAAGCTATTACTTATTATCTCCTTCCTGGTGCTATTATTGTCGTTGGCATTGCATTAGTAGCAGGAGACCATATTTTCGTTTGGATGAACCCGGAAATGACCAATCCTGAAAGTCCAGAATACGATGCTTTGGTAGATGGTAAATCATCTTGGTTGAACTTAAAAGGATTTGTAATCCGTGCTATTATCTTTATTGGTGGATGGAGTTTTTACAGGTACATTTCTAGAAAATTATCATTGGCACAAGACCAATCTAGCGATAATAAGAACTTTGTGAAAGCCTTCCGATGGGCAGCTGGGTTCTTGGTATTCTATATCTATACCTCTTCAATGATGTCATGGGACTGGATCATGAGTGTTGACCCTCACTGGTTTAGCACATTATTTGGATGGTACGTTTTCGCAAGTATGTTCGTTAGCGGAATCACTACTATTGCTTTAATTAGCATTTATTTGAAATCAAAGGGATATCTGGAATTTGTAAACGATAGTCACCTTCATGATTTGGCAAAATTCATGTTCGGGATCAGTATATTCTGGACCTATCTTTGGTTCTCACAGTTTATGTTGATCTGGTATGCGAACATTCCAGAAGAAGTAACGTATTTCGTGACCAGAATTGAAGATTATAAGTTACCATTTTTCGGTATGCTGGCTATGAATTTCATTTTCCCATTGCTATTACTAATGAACAGTGATTACAAACGTATTCCATGGTTCGTGGTTATGGCAGGATTGGTGATCTTGGTTGGTCATTATGTGGATGTTTTCAATATGATCATGCCAGCTACAGTAGGCGACAGATGGTATATTGGAATCCCTGAGATAGGATCGGTATTGCTGTTTTTAGGATTGTTTATTTTCCTAGTATTTACAGCATTGTCCAAAGTGCCTTTATTGGCCAAAAGGAATCCATTCATGAAGGAGAGTGAACAGTTTCATTATTAATTAAGAAATAAAGAAGAGAAACGACAATGACTGCTTTATTAACAATTATAATAGTTTTATTTATAGCTGTTGCAATTTGGCAAATGGTTAAGATCTTTGATCTTGCAGAGGCAAGGCTTGACAATAATCAGGTTGCAAATGACAAGGACAATAGAATCAATGGTTATTTAATGATCTGGTTCTTGGTCTTCATTTATGTAATTACAATAGTTTCTTTTTGGAAATGGGGTGATCTTCCATTAGTGAGCAATTCCGCTTCAGAACATGGCCCTCAATTAGATAATTTGATGATCATATCGATGATCATTATATTCTTTGTTCAAACGGTCACACAATTCCTTTTACATTGGTTCGCCTATAAATACAAAGGTGAGAAAGGAAGAAAGGCCTTGTTTTATGCTGATAATGATAAATTAGAATTCATTTGGACAATCATACCGGTTGTTGTTCTTGCTGGGCTTATTATATATGGATTGTTTACATGGACCAATATCATGAACTTGGACGCTGAAGACGATCCATTGGTAGTTGAGCTTTACGCCCAACAATTCAATTGGAAAGCGCGATACGGTGGAGATGATAATGTCCTCGGGAAAGCAAATGTTAGACTCATTGATATTGACAGAGCTAATATCCTTGGAGTCGACGAATCCGATCCTAATGCAGAAGATGATGTTATAACAACAGAATTACATTTACCAGTGGGAAGACAAGTATTATTCAAAATGCGATCGCAAGATGTATTGCATTCTGCCTATATGCCTCATTTTAGGGCTCAAATGAATTGTGTGCCTGGAATGATCACTCAATTTGCATTTACTCCTACTGTAACCACAGAAGAAATGAGAGCGAACCCGGACATTATAGACAAGGTTGCTAATATTAATAGAATCAGGGTTGAGAAAAGTGAAAAGCTTGTTGCAAAAGGAGAGGAAGCATTAGATCGCTACGAATTTGATTACTTGTTGCTATGTAATAAGATCTGCGGAAAATCTCATTACAACATGCAGATGAAAATAATAGTTGAAACTCAGGAAGAATATGATGCATGGATGAGTGAGCAGAAGAAATTCAAAGAGTCATTGGTTCAATAAAATTGAAAAAGAAATAAAAAATTAAGAGATTATGTCAGCACACGTAGATACTCACGATCACGACGACGATCACGGACATCATCATAAAGAAACATTCGTGACTAAATATATATTTAGTCAGGATCATAAAATGATTGCTAAGCAGTATTTAATAACTGGAGTAATTATTATGGGGATTATTGGAATTTTAATGTCCTTATTGATACGTATGCAAATTGCATGGCCGGAAGAACCAAATGTTGTTTTTGAGGCCTTATTGGGTAAATGGGCACCGGATGGTGTTATGGATGCAGATATTTATTTGGCTTTGGTCACGATTCATGGTACGCTTATGGTATTTTTCGTGCTAACAGCTGGACTTAGTGGTACTTTCAGTAACCTATTGATTCCTCTTCAAATAGGAGCAAGAGATATGGCTTCTGGGTTTCTTAACATGATATCCTATTGGTTGTTCTTTGTATCATGTGTTATTATGATAAGTTCATTTTTTGTTGAGTTCGGACCAGCCGCTGCTGGTTGGACAATTTATCCACCACTGTCTGCATTACCAATGTCTCAACCAGGATCCGGGATGGGAATGACACTATGGTTAGTGTCTATGGCGATTTTCATTGCATCATCGTTACTAGGTTCCTTAAACTATATTGTTACGGTTATTAACTTGAGAACAAAAGGAATGTCTATGACAAGGCTTCCATTAACAATTTGGGCATTCTTTATTACAGCGGTTATCGGTGTAATTTCATTCCCAGTTTTACTTTCGGCTGCATTAATGCTGATAATGGACAGAAGTTTTGGTACTTCCTTCTTCTTATCGGATATATTCATACAAGGCGAAGTATTGCACTATCAAGGAGGTTCTCCAGTATTGTTTGAACACTTGTTCTGGTTCTTAGGTCACCCAGAGGTTTATATTGTATTGCTTCCAGCTCTTGGTATTACTTCTGAGATTATTTCAACCAATTCTCGTAAACCAATTTTTGGTTATCGTGCGATGGTTGCTTCAATCTTGGCAATTGCGTTTTTATCTACAATTGTTTGGGGTCACCACATGTTCATTTCAGGTATGAACCCATTCTTGGGATCTGTATTTACATTTACAACATTACTGATTGCGATACCATCTGCGGTTAAGGCCTTTAACTACATAACAACTTTGTGGAAGGGTAATTTACAGTTAAATCCTGCGATGCTATTTTCCATTGGATTGGTATCAACATTCATCACGGGAGGATTGACCGGAATTATTCTTGGAGATAGTGCCTTGGATATTAATGTACACGACACCTATTTTGTAGTAGCCCACTTCCATTTGGTAATGGGTATATCTGCACTCTATGGTGTGTTTGCAGGTATTTATCATTGGTTCCCGAAAATGTATGGGAGAATGATGAACAAGAATTTAGGATATATTCACTTCTGGGTAACAGCGATATGTGCATATGGTGTATTCTTCCCAATGCACTTTATAGGTATGGCAGGATTACCAAGACGTTATTATACAAATTCTAACTTTCCGCTGTTTGATGACACAGCTGATGCAAACGTTGTAATTACAATATTTGCATTAATTGGAGGTCTTGTACAGCTGGTGTTTTTATACAATTTTATAAGAAGTATTTTCTATGGACAGAAAACAGTTCAGAACCCATGGAGATCCAATACATTGGAGTGGACAGCACCGGTCGAACATTTCCACGGTAACTGGCATGGTGAAATTCCTCATGTATATCGTTGGGCTTATGATTACAGCAAGCCAGGGCATGATGAGGATTTTGTTCCTCAGAATGTACCATTAAAAGAAGGCGAAGAAGAATTACAACATTAACATTCCCATAATAGAGCTAATTACAATAAAAGAACCGAAAATCTAAAAATCAATCACAAGGCCTCTCCAAAATGGAGAGGCTTTTTCTTTATATTTGTGTTACAATGAATGAGAATCTAGATCCGACCGGTGAGAATTTTTCTATCGAAGAACTCGATGTAGAAAGAAAGTTACGCCCTTTCACCTTTAGTGATTTTACAGGGCAAGAACAAGTGTTGGATAATCTAAAGGTTTTTGTCCAAGCTGCCAACCAAAGAGATGAAGCATTGGACCATACTTTGTTTCATGGACCTCCAGGATTAGGCAAGACGACCTTGGCGCATATTCTCGCGAATGAATTGAACGTTGGAATAAAAGTGACTTCTGGACCAGTTTTAGACAAGCCAGGTGACTTGGCCGGACTGCTCACTAATTTAGAGGATCGCGACGTATTGTTTATCGACGAGATCCATCGATTGAGTCCAATTGTTGAAGAATATCTTTACTCAGCAATGGAGGACTATAAGATCGATATAATGATAGAATCCGGCCCTAATGCCAGAACGGTACAAATAGAATTGAATCCATTCACGTTAATTGGAGCAACAACACGATCAGGACTTCTTACCTCTCCAATGCGAGCGCGATTCGGCATTTCAAATAGATTGGAATATTATAAGACTGAATTGCTCACAACTATTGTTCAGCGAAGTGCTCAAATACTCAATGTTCCTATATCCATGGAAGCCGCTGTTGAAATTGCGGGAAGAAGTCGTGGTACACCAAGAATTGCTAATGCTCTATTACGCAGAGTTCGAGACTTTGCCCAAATTAAGGGCGACGGAAAAATAGACATCAAGATTTCTAGATACGCACTTGAAGCATTGAATGTGGATACCCATGGATTGGATGATATGGATAATAAGATCCTATCTACAATTATTGATAAATTCAAGGGTGGACCTGTAGGTATTACAACCTTGGCAACTGCTGTAAGCGAAAGTGCTGAAACTTTGGAAGAGGTCTATGAGCCTTTTCTTATCCAACAAGGATTCATTATGCGAACACCACGAGGTAGAGAAGTCACCGAATTGGCCTATAAACACCTTGGCAAGATTAAAGGAGATATTCAGGGAGGCTTATTTTGAATAATAAGAAGCACTTTACCGAACTTATCAAAACCGAAGCCAAACGCCTCGGTTTTTTATCTTGTGGTATTAGCCAAGCCGGATTTTTAGAGGAAGAAGCTCCAAGACTAGAGAAATGGCTCAATAAGAACATGCATGGAGAGATGCATTATATGGCAAACCATTTTGACAAGCGATTGGATCCTACAAAACTAGTAGAAGGCTCTAAGAGTGTCATTTCTTTGTTGCTTAATTATTATCCTTCTAAAGATCAGGAAGACCAAACTGCTCCAAAAATCAGCAAGTATGCCTATGGAACAGATTATCATTTCGTCATTAAGGACAAGTTGAAACACCTTCTTTATCATATTCAAGAAGAGATTGGTGATGTGCATGGTCGTGCATTTGTTGATTCCGCACCTGTACTGGACAAGGCTTGGGCAGCCAAATCTGGCTTAGGTTGGATAGGTAAGCATAGCAATTTACTAACACAACAGGTTGGGTCATTTTATTTTATTGCTGAGTTGATCATTGATCTAGAACTAGAATATGATACACCAGTTACTGATCATTGTGGCACTTGTACAGCATGTATTGATGCTTGTCCTACCAAAGCTATAACTGAACCTTATGTGGTAGATGGCAGTAAATGCATTTCGTATTTCACGATCGAACTCAAGGAAAGTATCCCTTCCGACTTCAAGGGTCAATTGGATAATTGGATGTTTGGCTGTGACGTTTGTCAAGACGTTTGCCCATGGAACCGATTCTCTAAGCCACATAAAGAACCACTTTTCAATCCGAAACCTGAATTACTTAGCATGACAAAGAAAGACTGGGAAGAGATAAGCGAAGAGGTATTCAAGAAAGTTTTCAAAGACTCCGCTGTCAAACGAACAAAGTTCTCAGGTTTAAAGCGCAATATTGAATTCCTTAAAGAATAAGGGTTTATATTTCTCTATTCCGTAGTTACTGTTAACTTTGTTAATTCCATTGCAACTAATTCCTCATGAGTAAACAGAGCAAACGACGAGAGGCCTTATTATATCACTCCAAACCACAGCCTGGAAAGATAAAGGTCGTGCCAACAAAGAAATATGCGACACAAAGAGACCTTTCCTTGGCCTATTCGCCAGGAGTAGCTGAACCTTGCTTGGAGATCGAAAAAGATAAGGCCTTGGTCTATAAATACACTACAAAAGGAAACCTTGTTGCTGTAATTTCCAATGGTACTGCAGTACTTGGTCTAGGTAATATTGGACCTGAAGCATCTAAGCCAGTAATGGAAGGAAAAGGATTGTTATTCAAGATTTTTGCTGATATAGACGTGTTCGATATTGAAGTTGATACAGAGAATATCGATGAATTCATTCAGACCGTAAAAATGATCGCACCAACATTTGGTGGTATTAACCTGGAAGACATCAAGGCGCCTGAAGCATTTGAGATAGAAACGCGATTAAAAGAAGAATTGGATATTCCAGTAATGCATGATGATCAACATGGAACAGCAATCATTTCGGCTGCTGCATTATTGAACGCTCTGGAATTGTCGAAAAAGAAAATCGATAAGGTCAAGATCGTTGTAAGTGGAGCCGGAGCAGCAGCCATCTCGTGCACAAGACTTTATCAATCCTTTGGTGCTCTGGCCGAGAACATCGTCATGTTAGATAGTAAGGGAGTAATAAGAAAAGACCGAAAGGACCTTACCACGCAAAAAGCAGAATTCGCAACAACAAGGAAGATCGATACTCTCGAGGAAGCAATGAAAGATGCCGATGTCTTCATAGGATTATCAACTGCTGGTATTGTAACACCTAAAATGCTTAAAAGCATGACCAAGAATCCAATCGTTTTCGCCATGGCCAATCCAGATCCTGAAATCGAATATCAACTAGCAATCGATACAAGAGATGATATCATTATGGCAACTGGTAGAAGTGATCATCCTAATCAGGTCAATAACGTACTTGGATTTCCATTTATATTCAGGGGTGCATTGGATGTAAGGGCTACTAAGATAAATGAGGCCATGAAAAAAGCGGCTGTAATCGCATTGGCAAATCTAAGTAAGGAACCCGTTCCAGAATTCGTGAATTTGGCATATAATGAAACACGCTTAGCGTTCAGCAAGGACTATATCATTCCAAAACCATTTGACCCTCGATTAATAGCAGTTGTACCTCCTGCTGTTGCAAAGGCAGCGATGGAAAGTGGTGTTGCCCAGGAGCCCATAAAAAATTGGCAAAAATATGAAGAGGAGTTGCTAGATCGAATGGGTTCTGATAACAAAATAGTTAGGTTGTTATTCAACAGGGCCAAGACAAACCCAAAGAGGGTCGTCTATGCCGAAGCTGATCAGTTAAGAGTATTGAAAGCGGCTCAGGTAGCACATGATGAAGGGATTGCCAAACCTATTCTTTTAGGAAGAAAAGAGACCATTAAGAAATTAATGGAGGAGATCGAATTCGATGCCGATGTTCCTATCATAGACCCGAAATCTGAAGAGGAGGAGGAAAAAAAGAACAAATATGCTGCAACTTATTGGAAACAGCGCAAGCGTCGAGGCATTACAGAATTAGCCGCTCAGAAACTTATGAGAGAACGTAATTACTATGCTGCTATGATGGTAAACGAAGGGGATGCCGATGCCATGCTTTCAGGATTTTCAAGTAATTATCCCTCTGTTGTAAAACCAATGATAGAATTAATTGGCATGGCCAAAGGTGCTTCTCGTATTGCCGCTACCAATTTAATGATGACGGATCTGGGCCCGTTGTTCCTTAGCGATACTGCTATAAACGAAAATCCATCATCAGAAGATCTAGTCAACATTACTAGAATGACAGGAAAGGTCATAAAAATGTTCGGTATGGAACCAGTAATCGCTATGGTTTCATATTCAAACTTTGGATCATCAAATAGTATTAGTTCTTCCAAACTCCGTGAAGCAGTTTCACATTTACACGAGCATTATCCTGACCTCATCGTTGATGGAGAGTTACAGACCGACTTTGCACTTAATAGGCAAATGCGAAAGGAAATATTTCCATTTAGCAAACTCAATGGGAAAAAGGTGAATACATTGATTTTTCCAAATCTCGACGCTGCGAATATTACCTATAAACTCATTAAGGAGCTCAATAAGGCAGAGTCCATTGGGCCGATCATCATGGGAATGCGAAAGCCAGTTCACGTACTTCAGTTAGATGCAAGTGTAGATGAGATAGTCAATATGACGGCAGTGGCCGTAATAGATGCCCAAGAAAAGAAAAAACGTAACCTATAAGCCCTTTAATACTCTAGGATTTGCAGATTGAAATGCGAATAATTTTATTACATTTGGTTTTTTAAGCAAAATCAGTAAATGATTACACATATTCAGGGAAAACTGGTCGAGAAAAACCCAACGGATGTTGTTATAGATTGTTCAGGAGTCGGATATTTGTGTCACATTTCATTGAATACCTTTTCCCAGATTCCAGATTCTGAAAATCTCAAACTTTACACACATCTTCAAGTAAAGGAAGATTCTCATACATTATTCGGGTTCGTAGAAAAATCAGAACGAGAGATCTTTAGATTATTGATCGGTGTAAGTGGTATTGGAGCAAGTACGGCTCGCACGATGTTATCTTCCATGACCCCTAAGCAAGTCAGGGAGGCAATTGCCTCCGAGGATGTTGCGGCAATACAATCTATCAAAGGGATTGGACTTAAGACGGCGCAACGTGTTATCATAGAACTAAAAGACAAAATCCTTAAAGTTTACGATATTGATGAAGTTTCCATTTCCCAAAGCAATACGAACAAGGAAGAAGCGTTATCTGCTTTAGATGTTCTTGGTTTCAATAAAAAGCAAGCGGAACGTGCAGTAGATAAGGTAATTTCAGAGAACCCGGATGCCAAAGTTGAAACATTGATCAAGGAAGCTCTTAAAAATCTATAGGCCGTTTTGAACAAAACTAACCAGTATAAGTTCTTTAATTCCCTTAGAAGCATAGCATTATTTGCATTGCTATTTTGTCTGTCTATACAGGTGTTTTCGCAGGAAAATGAAACGGTTCAAGATACAACAAGTACTGGTTTCAGTATGGGGAGTATTGAATTACCCAGTCCGAATAGCATTGTCTCAAAATACGAATATGACCCGGAAACAGATAGGTACATCTATACTGAATCTGTTGGCGAGTTCAATATTAACTATCCTATAATCTTAACACCAAGGGAATTTGAAAACTTGGTATTACAAGAGAACTTGAAAACATACTACAAGCAAAAAATCGATGCTGCTGATGGTAAGAAAACTGGAACTGAAGATGAGCAGAAGAACTTGTTGCCTGAATTTTATGTGAATTCTGACTTCTTCGAAAGCTTGTTTGGTAGTAATACCATTGAGGTCATACCACAAGGTTCTGTCGAAATGGACCTTGGTGTCTTGTTCACTAAACAAGACAACCCTTCGTTTTCGCCAAGGAATCGTCGAAATTTCTCATTCGATTTTGATCAGAGAATCAGCTTGAGCTTATTGGGTAAAGTAGGTACAAGACTTCAGGTCACAGCAAATTATGATACCCAATCGACTTTTGATTTCCAGAATTTGGTAAAGCTAGAATATACACCTACAGAAGATGACATTCTGCAGAAGATAGAAGTAGGTAATGTAAGCATGCCGCTTAATAGCTCCTTGATAACTGGAGCACAGAGCCTTTTCGGTGTTAAAACAGAATTACAGTTTGGCAAGACAAGGGTAACAGCCGTATTTTCTGAACAAAAGTCCCAAACAAGATCAGTTACAGCTCAAGGAGGAGGGACATTAGAAGAATTTCAATTGTTTGCTCGAGATTACGATGAGAACAGGCATTTTTTCTTAGCACATTATTTCCGGGATAATTATGATGAGGCCTTGGCCAATTACCCGTTCATTAATACAAATGTACAGATAACAAGAGCAGAGGTATGGATTACCAATCGAAGTAATAGGACCGATAATGTTAGGAATATTGTAGCCATACAGGATCTTGGTGAAGCCAATCCTGAAAATGTAGGATTAGACAACCAAGCTGGATTTTTCACAACAGGTAACCCAAATGCATTTCCAGACAACTCTGTCAATAATTTCAATCCGGAAACCATAGGAACAACCTCATTCTTGACAGAGCAAATTCGAGATATTGCAACTGTTCAGGCTGGATTTGGAGGTGCATTAGTTAATGAAGGATTCGATTATAATAAACTGGAAAATGCCAGGAAACTAACACAAGGTCAAGAATATACCCTTAATACCGAATTGGGGTACATCTCCTTGAATCAAAGATTGAACAATGATGAAGTGTTAGCAGTTGCTTTTCAGTATACTATTGGCGGTGAAGTCTATCAAGTTGGAGAATTTGCCAATGATGGCGTGGAGGCCACGGATATAGGTGTAGACAATAATGGCAATCAAACCATAACAAATCAAAACCTTGTCCTAAAAATGCTCAAGAGTAGCATAACCAATGTTCAAGAGCCAATTTGGGATATAATGATGAAGAATATTTATGATATTGGTGCCTTTCAATTGTCTCGTGAGGATTTCAAGTTGAATATCTTCTATACAGAGACATCACCATTGAACTATATCACACCGACAGGGCTGACCCCATTCCCGGATCAAGGACCGAACAATGATGCCATAGAAGAAACAACACTCCTGCGTTTATTCAACCTTGATCGATTGAATTTCAATAATGACCCTCAGGCGGGAGGTGATGGATTTTTTGATTATGTTCCCGGAATAACGGTATTGACCCAGAATGGTAAGATCATCTTCACTAATGTGGAGCCTTTTGGAGAGTACTTATTCGATAGGTTAGCACTTGGCCCTGAAGATTATGAGATTGAATCATCGTATAACGAGAACCAGGAGAAGTATGTTTATAATACGCTTTATTCATTGACCAAGACCGCTGCCCTAGAGGATTTCGAGAAGAACAAGTTCGAACTCCGAGGTCGATATAAATCTGATGGCGGAGGAGGAATTCCCCTGGGAGCCTTCAATGTGCCGCGTGGCTCTGTAAAGGTAACCGCAGGCGGACGTACTTTAGTAGAAGGTGTTGACTATACAGTTAATTACCAGATTGGAATGGTTCAGATAATCGATCCAGCGCTTGAAGCCTCAAACACTCCAATTCAGGTGTCAGTAGAAAATAACGCCATATTCGGTCAGCAGACAAGACGATTTACAGGTTTGAATGTAGAACATCAATTCAATGAGAATTTTGTATTAGGTGCTACGTTCTTGAACCTAAATGAACGACCGATTACACAGAAAGCCAATTACAATTCCGAACCAATCAATAATACCATTCTAGGTTTGAATGGAAACTTCTCGACCGAGGTTCCGTTCTTGACACGATTGGCAAATAAACTGCCCAATATAGATACTGATGCACCATCCAATTTTTCTGTAAGAGGTGAGTTCGCTTACTTACTTCCTGGGGCGCCAAAAGGAACGGATTTTCAGGGTGAAGCAACATCCTACATTGATGACTTTGAAGGATCCCAAAATTCAATCGATCTAAGAGCACCTCAATCCTGGTTTCTTTCAAGTACACCTGTAACGGAAACGGGCTATACCATAGTTTCTGACCCTAGTGACGCAGCAAATTTGCAAAATGGTTTCTTCCGTTCGAAGTTGAATTGGTACACAATTGACCCAATATTCTATACAAGTCAAAGACCAAGCGGAATTACTGATGATGACGTATCTGATCTTTATACGAGACGAGTTTTTATCGAAGAGATATTCCCGCAAATTGATATTATACAAGGACAACAGGCAGTGGTAAATACGTTGGACCTTGCTTATTACCCTTCAGAAAGGGGACCTTATAATTTTAGCACAGATGCCGAAGATGGTGTCCTCTCCAATCCTGAGCAAACTTGGGCTGGAATTACAAGGCAATTAACAACTACTGATTTTGAACAATCCAATGTAGAATATATAGAGTTCTGGTTGCAAGACCCTTTCTTGGACAATACGGCCAATCCTGGTGGAACCTTGAGTTTTAACCTCGGGAGTATTTCTGAAGATATCTTGACAGATGGTCGTAAACAATATGAGAATGGGTTGCCTGATGGCACATCGAATAATGACATTACAAGTGAGACTTCTTGGGGTCTTGTACCGGCGAATCAGTCATTGATATATGCTTTCGATACAACGGGAGATGCCAGGATACAGCAGGATGTAGGATATGATGGATTGAGTGATGAATCTGAGCGGGCCAATCCGAATTATCCACCAGCATTTGCTACATTGGAAGATCCTTCAAATGACAACTACCAATATTATTTGAATCGTGATGGTGATATCTTTGAAAGATATAGCCTTTACAATGGCCAAGAAGGAAACTCACCAGAAACTATTTCGGATACCAATCGGGGATCAACGACTCAACCAGATGTTGAGGACATAAATCGTGATAACACTATGAATACCATCGATAGTTATTTCGAGTACAATATCCCAATTTCCCCATTTTCATTAAGTGATATCAATAATGAATTCATAAGAGACCGTAAAATTGTTGATGTGGCCTTGCCAAATGGGTCAACACGACAAGTTGTTTGGTATCAATTCAGGATACCAACCAATGTGCCACTAGCCACTTTTGATGACCCAACAATTCCTGAATACCAAAGGTATAATGGAATTGCAGATTTTAGGTCTATTCGATTCATAAGGATGTTCCTTAAGGATTTCTCCGAATCTACTGTTTTGCGTTTTGGGACCTTAGACTTAGTTCGAGGTGATTGGAGACGATATAATCAACTCTTGACTGGCTTGCCAATTCCTCCTGGCGATGAGACCGAATTTAGCCAGGGAGTTGTAAGTATTCAGGATAATGAGGGAAGTTACGTGTCACCTCCTGGAGTTGTTAGAGAGCAGTTATTCAATAACAATACGGTACAACGACAAAATGAACAATCCTTGGTATTGAATGTATGCGAACTTCAACCAAAAGATGGAAGAGCCGTCTTCAAGAACATTAATGTGGACATGAGGCAATATAAACGCTTGCGAATGTTCATTCATGCCGAAGAAGGAACGACACCTGGTCTTTCTGATGGTGACCTCGTAGGCTTCATTAGGATGGGTAACGATTTCTCGCAGAATTTCTATCAGATAGAAATTCCGCTGCAAGTGTCAACAGGCACATCAGCATCAGAAATTTGGCCTGAAGTAAACGAGATCAACCTGCAGTTGGAGTTACTTCAACAAATTAAATCCAGAGGAATCAGTAATGGGACCTTAAGTAACCTTACACCGACATATTACGATGCCATAGACGGACAACTAACCGAACTTCCTGTTAACGAGTTCGACCCAAGAGTATTGGGTCAAACCAGATTGGGAATTAAAGGAAATCCGAATTTCGGGGATATACGTACTCTTATGGTTGGTGTAAAGAATGGTGGGTCCAACAATGTTTGTGGTCAGGTCTGGTTCAACGAATTAAGGATCTCTGACCTTGATAATGAAGGTGGATGGGCAGCGATAGTCAGCATGGATGGTAATATTGCAGATTTTGCAAATGTAAGCGCTACCGGAAGACAAAGTACTACAGGATTCGGAACTATCGAACAAGGACCGAATGAAAGAAGCAGGGAGGATATTAAGCAATATGATGTCGTTACTAATGTAAATATTGGTCAGTTGCTACCTAAGAAGTGGGGCGTGCAGATTCCTTTTAATTATGCCCAGAGTGAAGAGATCATTACACCAGAATTCGATCAACAGTACAAGGACTTGACATTGGATACAAGATTGGACAATGCTGCAAATGATGATGAAAGAGACCTGATACGGACCCAATCTGAAGATTATACGAAACGGAAAAGCATCAACTTCATTGGAGTAAGGAAACAACGAACAGGTGAAGCCAAACCGCGCTTTTATGATGTTGAGAATTTCACCTTTAATTATTCCTTCAATCAAATAGAACATCGTGATTTTGAAATCGAAAATTCCTTGGACCAATCTCTGCGTGTTGGTGCCAACTATAGCTACAATTTCGAGCCTGTAACATTTGAGCCTTTCAAGAAAAACGATTCATTGTTTACAGGAAAATATTGGAAATTCCTCAAGGATTTCAATGTTAACCTATTGCCTTCCAGCTTTACATTGACAACGGATATAAACAGATTGTTCAATAAGCAAAAATTCAGGGAAGTAGATCTTACAGGAGGTAACATTGGTTTAGAAGAGTTATTTAGAAGGAACTATACATTCGATTTCTCATATACCCTGAATTATGATCTGACGAAATCATTAAGACTGAATTTTACTGCCTCCAACAATAATATCGTTAGGAATTATTTTGTGAACGATATAATTAATGGAGAACAAGACCCAGATTTGAATGTTTGGGATGGGTTCTTTGATTTTGGTGACCCAAACAGGCAATACCAACAATTTGGACTCACATATGAGCTTCCATTCAGCAAGATTCCTACGTTTAGTTTCTTGAGTGGCACCTACGCATACACTGGAGATTTTCAATGGCAAAAAGGCTCGGATCTGTATGGGAATATTCAAGGTAACGATGGTAATAACTATAATCTTGGAAATACCATTCAGAATTCCAACACTCATAATCTGAATGCCTCGCTGGACATGGGCAAACTCTATAAGTATTTAGGTTTGGTGAAAAAACCTCTTAATACTACAGCAGCAACCAATAGGCAACGAGTTGGAGGCCCACCGGGAATAGGTAATAACCAAAACCCACCAAAGCCAAAGAAGCCTATGAGCAAAAGTGGAAGGAAGTTGTGGAACGGTTTCATAGATGGTATAACTATGATCAAGCGGATCCAAGTTAATTACACCGAGAATAATGGGACTTTCTTGCCAGGATATTTGCAAACGCCAGGTTTCATAGGGACGTTAAAACCAACAATAGGTTATACTTTTGGTAGCCAAAGAGATATTAGGGACCTAGCAGCTCGAAATGGATGGTTAACCGTATTTCCAGATTTCAATCAGCAATATACCGAAGTGCAGAACAGGATCTTGGATATTTCTGCCAGTATTGAACCCGTACGTGACCTAAAAATCGACGTTGTGGCAAATAGGAGGTATTCAGAAAATCTTACGGAAAACTTCAATACTACCGATGGTGATGGCGATGGACTTAGTGATGTCTATAACTCCTTAATTCAGAATTCCTTTGGTAATTTCGATATATCAACAATGTTGATCAGGACCGCATTCAAGAAAAGCGATGAATTCAGTTCTGCACCCTTTGAGACCTTTAAGGAAAATAGGTTGATCATAGCCAACAGATTAGCCAGAGAGTTTTATGGTAACACGGCATTTAATATTGATGCAGATGGATTTCCAGAAGGATTTGGCAAGACCAATCAAGCCGTGCTATTGCCAGCATTGTTGTCGGCTTATTCAGGACAGAGTGCAGATAAGGTCAAGTTAGGCGCTTTCAGGGATGTTCCCATCCCTAACTGGAACTTGAAATATACAGGTTTCATGAAATTCAAGTGGTTCAAGAAGCAATTCAAGCGTTTTTCGGTAACACATGGTTACAGGTCCAATTACACTATCAATCAATTCAGGAGTAATCTGGATTATGTTGCAGGCGATCCATTGATTGATTATGCCTCTCAACAACCAGAGGTGTTAGATCAATCCGGAAATTACAAGAATCGGACCTTATTCACCAATGTTAATCTTATGGAGCAATTCAGTCCATTGATACGATTGGATTTTGAAATGAAGAATTCTATTAAGATATTGGCTGAGCTCAAAAAGGATAGGGTATTGTCATTGAGCTTTGACAATAATCTTCTGACCGAGATCATCGGGAGTGAATATATCATCGGGTTGGGATATAGGATCAAGGATGTTCGAATAAAATCTAAGTTGGCAGGACCGAACCAAACGATCAAAAGTGACCTTAACATGAAAGCCGATATTTCATTAAGGGACAACAAGACAATAATCAGGTATTTAGACCTGGATAACAATCAGATTACTTCGGGACAGACAATTTGGGGACTGAAATTCAGTTCGGACTATGCCTTTAGTAAGAACCTTACCGGTATATTCTATTTTGATTATACCTTCTCGGATTATGCTATTTCCACCGCATTTCCGCAAACCACCATACGATCTGGATTAACACTTCGATATAATTTTGGTAATTAATCCCTTCCCTTGTTTTAGCGTTCTGAAATAAATACATTTGCTGTCATACTCATATTAAATATTGAAAATGAACATCCCAGAAGAATTAAAATACACAAAAGACCACGAATGGATAAAGATTGATGGCGACATTGCAATTGTAGGTATTACAGATTTCGCTCAAGGCGAACTTGGCGATATCGTTTATGTTGAGATTGAAACAGTGGATGAGACCTTGGAGGCCGAAGAAGTTTTTGGCACAGT
>JABDMQ010000349.1 GCA_013001365.1 Flavobacteriaceae bacterium | reverse complement strand
ATTTAAAAGACTTGGCAAAAAAAGGTTTTTCACCATCGGCATTGACAAGCTACATTAGAAACCCACTGGATTTTTATTTTAACAAGGTCCTTCAGATTAATTCGTTTGACGATATTGAAGAAACCGTGGCAACCAATACATTTGGAACCATCATTCATAACTCCTTAGAAGAATTATATAAACCATACATATCAGAAGTTCTTACTTTAGAGAGCATTGCACAAATGAAATCTGGGATAAATGACACGATTAAAAAGTTCTTTATCAAAGAATTTCGGAAAGGTGATATTTCTAAAGGCAAGAATCTGATCATTTTTGAAATTACGAAACGTTACATATCAAATTATCTCGATATGGAATCAAAATCCATTGCTCAAGGCAGTCAGATCAAAATCATTGCTCTTGAAGAAGAACTAAATGTTCCTGTAAGTTTACCTGAATTAGGATTTCCAATTTATATGAGAGGAATTGTGGATCGTATTGATGAGTGCAATGGAGTTCTTAGGGTAATAGATTACAAAACAGGTAAAGTAGAGCAGAGTAAGGTTGAAATTGTTGAATGGGAAGATATAACAACCGATTACGACAAATACAACAAGAGTTTTCAAGTATTAGCATATGCATATATGATACATAAACAAACTTCGTTTAAGAAGCCTCTTGAAGCAGGAATAATTTCCTTCAAGAACCTCAAGCCTGGTCTCTTGAAATTTGCCAAGAAAGATAGTCCTCGTAGTAAGAAAAAAGATACCATTATTACAGAAGAAACCATCAATAAGTATCACGATGAGTTAAAAAAACTCATCCTTGAGATTTTCGATCCGAAAATAGATATTGTAGAAAAGCAAACATAAAAATAAAAAACTTTTTAATGCAAAATGCATTGAAGAGCTCGCGTGGAGAAGCACGGAATTAATTTGTCTTCTTGAATTTATGCATTTTTCTCTTCTATTAATTTTACCAAACTGATGTAACGAGATAATCTGAATGTATCTGTATAGCTAGAACTCGAAAGATTTTACAAAACCTAACCCCCAATTCGAATCATACTCCTGTTCTCAGAATGTTCATTAAGATCATTAAACTGTTGTGGAGTATTCAATCCCCCGCGCATCGCAAACTTATTTTTCATGGCTTTTTGAATAATCAGCCTTATGTCTCGCCCTTCACGAAATGGAGTGAGTAAATCACTTTCCGTTGGCGAGAAAAGACAGTTTTTGATTCGGCCATTGGCAGTAAGACGGATTCGATTACAGGTGTCGCAGAAGGGGTTCGTAACCGTGCTGATAACACCAAATTCTCCTTTGTATCCCGCAATTTTATAATTTTTGGCTGTATCGCTTGGCGCATCTGGGAGTTTAATGATGTCCTCTTTTGCGAAAGTGGTTTTTATCCGACTCAATATTTCTTTTAAAGAAACTGTCTTCTTCCTATTCCAGTTATTGCCGTCAAATGGCATAAACTCAATAAAACGAACGTTTACAGCGTGGTTTTTAGTAAATTGAATAAAGTCAATAATCTCATCGTCATTGACTCCTTTCATCAATACCATATTGATTTTGACTTTAAAATCAGCATCCATTAGCCTAAAAATATTCGTATATACCTTGTCGAAATAATCGCGAAAGGTGATTTTCTTGAATTTGGCGGCGACAAGTGTATCTAGACTTAAATTTATGGTTTGTATTTTGTGTTTTTGAAGTATCTCCATATGACGATCTATACTCACTCCATTGGAGGTAATGGAAAGTGTAATGGGAAGTGTGGCAAGAGATGATACTATCTCAGGGAAATCCTTGCGGACTAGAGGCTCTCCTCCTGTCAGCCGAATCTTATTGACACCTGCTTCTACAAATATTTTAGCGATCTCAAAAAGCTCCTCAGAATTCATAAGGTCAGGTCTGGGCATGAGTGGAACGCCATACTCAGGCATACAATAGTAACAGCGGAGATTGCACCGTTCCGTTAGGGAAATGCGAAGGTAGCTGTGCGTTCTATCAAAGGTATCGGTGAGTATGCTTTGTGGCTCTTCCATTAATGCCTAGATCCTTTAATAATGTCAAACAAATGCAATACTGCAGGGAAAACAGCTTGCATGGATTCTCTTGCCCCAGCAGTTGAGCCTGGTAACGCAAGGACAAGAGTATTGCCAATCATTCCGGCAACACTTCGCGATAACATTGCGTAACCTGTACGTTCTTGTCCATATCGCCTAATGGTTTCCTCAATACCAGGAATGGTGTTATCCAAAAGTGGTGCAAGAGCCTCCGGAGTTAGATCTCTGGGTGAAAGCCCCGTTCCGCCAGTATAAATAACCATTGACGTGCCATTTGCCCCATGTTCTTTTAACTTTTCTCGTATAATATCCATATTATCTGGAATTATAGTATAGTCTTTTACTAAAACATGGTGTGTTTTTAAATTCTTCATAATTTCCTTACCCGCACGATCTTCCTTATCACCCCGAGATATCGAATCTGAACAAACAATTACTGCCGCCGTCAGGTTTATGTTTTTTAGTTTATAATCCGATTTACCTCCTTTTTTTGAAAGCAATTTAATATTGTTGATCTCGATGCCCTTGTCTATCGGTTTAAGCATATCGTAAAGATTGAGCGCCACCACGCTTGCTCCATGCATAGCCTCCACCTCTACCCCTGTTTTGTAGATTGTTTTAATGGTACAGGAAATGATGATATCCAATCTTTCAATTTCATAAGTAATTCCCGTGAACTCAATTGGTAGTGGGTGGCAGTCTGGGAGGATTTCTGGCGTCCTTTTGACAGCCAACAACCCAGCTGCCCGACTCATCTCGAAGACATTTCCCTTGGGGACTTTATCGTTCTCGATAGCGCTAATCGTTTCCTGTTTACTGACTGTAACCCTAGCCTGCGCAGTAGCCATACGGTATGAGTTGGATTTATGTGTAATATCGATCATGACTATTTATTTATCTTCCATTGATGCGTTTCGTCCTCAAAAATCTCTTTCCCAAAAATTGGCACTTTTGCCTTAATTTCATTAACCAAAAAGGGCATGGATTCAAAGACTTCATCTCGATGTCCTGAAGAAACAAAAACAAAAAAACAAATTTCTCCTACCACAACCTTCCCCAAACTATGGTAGATATGCAAACAGTTAACTGGAAATTTATCAAAAACCGCTTCCCTTATTTCGTGACAGACTTCATTTGCCATTTCCTCTTGAGCAGAAAATTCGATTGCGCCCACCATTTTGTTTCCTATTTTATCTGCACGGACTTGACCCAAAAATATGTCGTGGGCACCTATTCCTGTCTTGGATTTATGATTAGAAATAGACTGCGCAATCTTTTCTGGTGGAATACCACCTTCAATGAATATATTTTTGATTTTTTTATTCTTCATGATTTTCTTTTATCCATGTTAGTAAGGCATCAGCTCCTTCTTTTAGGGCAAAGCAATTTGTTATTTGTGTAGTATTCAGAAGTTTTACTACCTTCTTGGCTCGCCCTCCCGATTTACAGAATATGATTTTCTTATACATCTCTTGAATCGAGTGTATTTTATGTAACCCTAAATTGTTTTTAGACAGGATAGCAGAAAACGGAATTCTTTGCAAATTGGGTAATTCGACTTGAGGTCCCTCATCTTCTTCCCTAATGTCTATCCAACACACTTGCTGAAATGGTTGAATCTCAGAGAGAGAAACGGTATGATAAAGATCACAGTCCTGAATATCTACCAATTCCAGCCCTTTAGAACGAACATATTGTATAACTTCATCATTGCGTGAAATATGCAGGGTACGTGATTCATTTGTCAGAACATTTACATAAAGTAAATGACCGCTCAGGACATCGCCAATTTCCAAAATAATCTTAAGCACTTCGGTGGCTTGCAATACTCCAATTTGACCCGGCAGCACTCCTAAAATCCCAATCTCACTACAGTTAGGTACTTCACCAGACATTGGTGGTTCAGGGAAGAGGCAACGATAAGATGGTCCATCCTTATAATTAAAGACTGAAACCTGGCCTTCAAACTTATATAAAGAAGCGTATACCATTGGTTTTTTCAATTTAGAACAAGCATCACTTATAAGATAACGTGTCGTAAAATTATCAGTTCCGTCTACTACAATGTCGTATTCTGAGAGAATTTCTAGGCAATTATCCAAGCCCAACGATACCGGTTGGGCAATAATGGTTATACTGTTATTCAAGGCATGTAATCGTTCTTTTGCCGTGAGCGCTTTGTTTTTACCAATGTCATCTTCTGTGTAAAGAATTTGTCGCTGGAGATTGGAAAGGGATACAGTGTCAAAATCTATAATGCCCACGGTACCCACCCCAGCTGAAACAAGATATTGCAATGCCGAACAGCCAAGCCCGCCCGCACCTACGACTAGGACTTTGGCAGCGGCCAACTTTTCCTGTCCTTTGACTCCTACTTCGGAAAGGGCTATATGTCTTGCGTAGCGTTGGTATATCATCCTCCAGAAAATGGTGGGAAGACGTCCACATCGCCAGCGGTTAGCGTATCGTCCCTAGTGATTATTTTATGGTGTTGAGCAAGCAGAAATACGCTTTCACGAAAGCGGACATCCATCGCCTCTAATTCTTTTCTTAGACTATCGGCGGTTTCAGATCTAACAGAAATGATTTCTTCTGGTTTGCCAAAAAGCTCGATGAGTCTACCGTGATATCTAAGTTTCAAATCCATTGCTAAAAGAATAAAAGTTTGACCGAAGCACTAATGAGTACAGTGCCCAAACAGTATTCTAGTATAAGATTGTTCCATTTACGACTACCGAGATAACTACCTGCCAAACCACCAATAACCGCAACTACCAACATTGCACCTGCAATGGGATATAATTCCACTCCACTGCTGAGCTGCCCAAGTAGCCCAGAAAACGAGTTGACCCAAATAAACAGCGCCGAAACTGCTGCAGCTTCCTTCATTTTACCCCAATGTAACAGCAGGATAATAGGAGTTAGGATAATCCCGCCTCCAATACCAATAAGACCCGAAAAAAAGCCCACGGCAAGACCTATGATAAGAGCTTGAAAAAAATTAGCGCTTTTGAGAGAATTTTCATTTTTGGTACGTTTCCAAAATATTCTTGCAATGGCAAAAAGCAGTAAGGCTCCTAAAATCTTTTTATACATAAGTGGTTCTACCTCCATAGCACCTCCTGTAAATGCAGCCGGAATAGAACCGATAGCAAAAGGAATGAACAGTTCCTTTCTAAAATATCCCGCTTTTCGATAATTATAAAAAGCGATGCCCGCTACAAAGAGGTTGAGCAAGAGGGCCGTCTGTTTCATCGTATTGTTGGGAAAGCTAAAAAGCGCCATTAATGCCAGATAGCCACTGGCTCCTCCATGTCCTACACTGGCATACAAAAAGGACAACACTGAAAGAATGAATAGGAATACAATCAATATAGAGATTTCTATTTCCATAAATCTTTATACTTCTTTAATTGCTGGCACAAGAGCGCTTCACTTTTACCCATTAAATCATTAAAAAACCCTAGTAACTTTCTACCATAAGGAGTAACCGTTGCGCCACCACCACCGGAGCCTCCTTTTTGAAGGTGTACCACCTCATGTTTTGCGAGTTTATTTATTTGGTTGATCAGTCGCCAGGTTTTTCGATAAGAAATTCCCGTTAGCCTCGAAGCACCGGATAGAGAGCCAGTTTTCTCAATTGCCGTGAGCAGTTGTACATGTCCTTTGCCCATCCATTTGATACCTTCTATCTCAATCCAGATCCGACTTCTAATTTGAACTTCCATACGGTAGGACTAAGGTTTCTACTAGTTCGTGTTTTGCGACTTTCTCTACATTTCCAGGTATGAATACAAGGGCATTCGCTATCGCGAAACTGATTACTGTGGCTGAATTCTGCTGATTTAAAATTACCACCTTACCATCTTTTATTCGCGCTTTTAGGAATAATGCCCGACCGATTGTTTTCTCAAATGCTTCCGATATTGGATACTGTATACGTAACAAGCCTGGGTTCTCTGAGCCTCTCCAAAGATCGATAAGGAGCGTTACGTAAACATAAAAACATGTGAGCGTTGAGGCAGGATTACCAGGAAGAGCAAACACTAATTTCTCATCCTTTTTCCCGAAATACAATGGCTTTCCAGGCTTTTGATGGACTTTGTAAAACAGTTGTTCCACCCTTAAATTTCGCAAAGCCGGTCCAACGAAATCATAATCTCCGACTGAAATGCCACCAGAAATAATTACAATATCCGAAGTTTCCAAAGCTTTATCTAACACAGCCTCAGTTTCTTCCAAAGTATCTTTAGCATAAAAATTCGAAACTTCCTCGATTCCTTGTTGATACAGGGCAGCTTTGAGTGTTGTACCATTGCTTTCGTATAATTGACCATTTTCAAGAGGTCCTCCTGTAGATACCAATTCATTGCCAGTTATGATAATCGCAACTTTAGGTGCCTTGTAAACCTGGACTTTTTCAATTCCTAGGCTCATTAAAAGGCTAACGGAGGCCGGAGTGATAAAATGTCCTTCAGCAAGAGCAAGACTATCCTTGGCTAATAGACCACCAAAAGGTCTAATGTTCTGACCCTCAGTTGGAGATTCTGCGATAGTTAGCTTTGACCCCTCCACGGTCGCTTTTTCTTGGACGACCACAGCATCTGCATCTTCTGGCACAGGTGCGCCAGTGAAAATACGAACGGCATCACCTGGTTGCATTCTACAATTCCCTGAATCACCTGCTTTTATCTCGTTGGTGATATGAAAATTGGTTTGTTCGCTTTCATCAAAACGTATGGCAAATCCATCCATACTGGATTGTCTGAATGGTGGTATGGCTATAGGCGCATAAATATCTTGAGAAAGGATGTGTTTTGAAGCATTGGCAACTGAGATGGCTCGAATTCGTCCACTAGTATTGGTCTCATCCTTTACTAATTTTAAAGCTTCTTTTACAGTAATCATATGAACCGATATGCACAAACGAATATAACGATATTTGTTCGAAGAATATAATTCATTGCCATGATGTAAGATTAAAAAATTCAATTCTGGAACAATCAATAATTCAAAAGATGGCCAAAATTTAGACAATGTCTTCCTAGAACCTCACCAAAACCAAAGTACAAGTTGCTGCCAAATAAAAAAGACTTTAAGAACATAATACCCCTAAAGCCTTTCATTAATAGTGGAGAAGAGCGGATTCGAACCGCCGACCTCTTGACTGCCAGTCAAGCGCTCTAGCCAGCTGAGCTACATCCCCAATTTATTTTTTCAGTCCACTAAGTACTAAAACAGGTATCTTAACAAAAAAATCCTTCTTAGGAATCGTGTTTTTCTCCCATTTCTTAGTGAAGAATCCTCGTTTTCTTCTTACAACACAGATCATATCAGGATTGTTAGGCTTTAGATATTTTAACATTCCTTGATAGGTTGTTGCCCCATCTGTTTTGGTGATATTGCTAACTAATCCATTGAGTTCGTCGTTAACTTGAAAATCAGTATCCTTATAATATGGTGTCTTCACTAAAAGCAAATTGATTTTACTCCCAAAATTAGCTTTGATGGACTGAAGCGGATTCAAGACACTAACTTTCTCAATAAATGCGGACTTAACAGCCATAAAGATGTTCTTAGGCTCCTTGAATTCATAGCCCTCAGGAACTATAAGAGTAGGTACATTCATTTGCTTGATAATTTTGCCAGAAGTTTTTCCCAGAAAAACCTCATCTTTTATAGAGGTGGTTCGAGGCTCAATTAAAACTAGGTCAATTTCGGCAGATTTACATGCCAATTCAAGAGTGTCAATTAGTTTGCCTTTCAAGACCCGCGTGATTACTTCTACCCCTTTCTTGTCTATTTGCGCCAACTTGCTGTCAAGAAATGCCTTGCTTTCCCTCTCAAGAATATGATCGATCTTTATCATGGTCCCAGCTTTGGTATATACATTGTATACTTGTACAACAAATAATCTTGCTCCAAATGATCTAGCAAAATCAACGGCATACTGTAAGTGGCTAACAGCATTTTTAGAAGAGCCAACGGGAACCAGGATATTCTTCATTTCAATAGATATAAAGTCTAAATTTATGCTGCAAAAATACTGAATAATATGATTAGAACAGCAAGAGCAAAAGACATTGATTCATTAATGGAGATAACACGTGCTTGTGCAATTGATATGATCTCTAAAGGGATTCATCAATGGAATGATCACTACCCATCGAAAACAGCATTTATAAATGATCTCGAACGTAATGAGCTATATGTCCTGGACGCCAACGAAACCGTAAAGGGCTGTATCGTTATTTCTACTCACATGGATGAAGAATACAAACCCATACAATGGCTTACCAATAACAACAATAGTATTTATGTCCATAGGTTGGCCATTGAACCAAGTATGCAAGGCAAAGGTTATGCGCAGAAACTTATGGAGTATGCAGAGAGATTGGCCAAAAGGCAAGGATTCAAATCAATTAGGCTTGATACTTTCTCAAAGAACCAAAGAAACCAAAGATTTTATGATCTTCGGGGCTACCAAAGAATAGGAAATGTGTATTTTCCCAACCAAAGTGTTTATCCTTTTTACTGTTACGAACTTCTACTTTGAGTACAATTATTAGTTTAAAGCATATCAATAAACTTGCTATTCCGGCCTTGATCTCTGGAGTTTCAGAGCCTATCTTGTCATTAACAGATGCTGCTGTTGTTGGAAACATTGAAATTAATGCTACAGAATCCCTTGCTGCCGTAGGTATAGTTACAACATTTCTTTCGATGCTTATTTGGGTATTGGGGCAGACACGAAGCGCTATTTCTTCAATTATATCACAGTATGTAGGTGCCGATAACCTAGAAGAAGTCAAGAACCTACCTGCTCAGGCAATTTTCCTTATTACCTCCTTGAGCATCATAATCATTGCAAGTACTTACCCCTTAGCAGAACTTATATTCAAGCTATACAATGCATCGAATCTTATTTTACAATACAGCGTAGAATATTATAGAATTCGCGTTTTCGGATTCCCCTTTACACTTTTTGTAATTGCTGTATTCGGGACTTTTCGAGGGTTACAGAACACATATTATCCAATGGTAATAGCAATAGTTGGTGCCTTGACGAATATTATATTGGATTTCGCCCTAGTCTATGGTATAGACGGAATCATTAAGCCTATGAACATTACTGGAGCAGCCTATGCAAGTGTTGCTGCTCAATTGATTATGGCCATGATAGCCGCTTATTTATTGCTCTCTAAGACCAATATTCCATTGAGGTTAACCTTTCCTTTCAATAAAGAGATCAAGAAATTCATACTCATGATCTTGAACCTATTCGTTAGGACCATTGCCTTGAACGTCACACTCTATTATGCTAGTGCGTTTTCCACTAGCTATGGAGCCGAATACATTGCAGCTTATACCATAGCAATAAATCTTTGGTTCTTAGGAGCTTTCGTTATAGACGGTTATTCAAGTGCCGGAAATATCCTTTCAGGAAAATTATTTGGCGCTAGAGACTATCCTAATTTAATTGAGCTCAGCAATAAACTCATAAAATATGGCATTTTAGTTGGTCTCATAATGGCGGTCATAGGCGTTGCACTTTATTATCCTCTTGGTAATTTATTTACTAATGACACCGAAGTTCTCAATAAGTTTTATGAAATATTTTGGATTGTCCTTATTATGCAACCATTTTGCGCCCTTGCATTTATTTTCGATGGCATATTCAAAGGGCTCGGGAAAATGAAATATTTACGTAATATATTATTGTTTTCAACATTTATAATCTTCATCCCGATACTGTTTTGGTTAGATAATCTAGACTACAAATTATATGCTATCTTCACTGCCATGACATTTTGGATAATTGCGAGAGGCTTGCCATTAATCATAAAATTCCGTCAACTATTTTTACC
>JABDMQ010000322.1 GCA_013001365.1 Flavobacteriaceae bacterium | reverse complement strand
CCAAGAACCCTATCCTGTTCATTGACGAAATCCATCGGTTCAGCAAGTCACAACAGGATTCATTATTACAAGCCGTAGAAAAAGGATGGGTGACCTTGATCGGTGCTACTACGGAGAATCCAAGTTTTGAGGTCATACCTGCCCTATTATCACGCTGCCAGGTCTATATCTTGAATTCCTTCGATAAGAATGACCTTGAGACCCTTCTAAAAAGAGCAATAACAGAGGATGAACAGATATCAAAGAAGACCATTAAACTCAAGGAGACAGATGCCTTATTGCGTTTATCTGGAGGTGATGCGAGAAAATTGCTCAACATCTTCGAACTGATAGTAAATTCAGAAGAAAAGAAAACCGTCACAATTACCAACAAAAGCGTGCTCGAAAAAGTTCAGAACAACACCGTGCGTTATGATAAGACTGGAGAGCAACATTATGATATTATTTCTGCATTTATTAAGTCTATTCGAGGAAGTGACCCTAATGCAGCTGTTTATTGGTTGGCAAGAATGGTCGAAGGTGGTGAAGACGTAAAATTCATTGCGCGTCGTATGCTAATTTTGGCTAGTGAGGATATAGGCAATGCAAATCCAACAGCCTTGGTCATGGCGAATAGCACTTTTCAAGCGGTGTCCACAATTGGGTATCCTGAATCACGAATTATCCTCAGCCAGTGTGCAACCTACTTGGCTTCTTCGCCTAAAAGCAATGCTGCTTACCAAGCTATTGGTAATGCACAACAATTGGTCAAGGAAACAGGGGATCTGTCAGTTCCTTGTCGATCAGGAATGCTCCAACTAAATTAATGAAGGAACTTGGTTATGGTGATGAGTACAAATATGCTCATAATTACGAAGGCAATTTTGCGGATCAAGAATTTCTTCCAGAGGAGGTGAAAAACACAAAATTATACGACCCTGGCAACAATGCTCGTGAGAATGCCCAGCGCGAATTCTTGAAGAAACGCTGGAAGGATAAATACAATTATTAGAAATCGATCTTGATCAACTGGGTAAGGAGATTGGTTTCATTCGTTTCAGAATAGATCCATGAACCTGCTTTTTTATAAATGATTGCGTCCTTGCCTTTCACGATATAAACCTCCTTGACACCAGAATCGAAAATGGTCATGACTTCATTCGATTTCGCATCGTATAATTTAAAACCATTGAAAATAGCCTTAGCCGATAGCATATTGTCATCTATGCTATCTTTGGTTTCAATTATTTTCTCATTGTCTTCTTGAACTTGCATCGTTTGGCTTTCAACAGACTCAACCACTGGAATTGCCGTACTTGGACTTTCAACCTTATTTGGCATTTCTTCTTCCACGATCTCTGGCGTCTCAATTTCAGCTTGTTCTTGTTCAGCCATTTCCTCTATTGATGTCTCATTCTTGCCTTTGTATTCATACTTAACAAGTTTAAACGATTCAAAAGCATCCCTTAATGCCAGATTATAGGCCGTTTTATACTGTTTTACCTTAGACTTACCTATTTCGGATGTATATATCAAAGTATTCGAGCAATCTCGCAACTCCACCTGTAATTTTGTGATCAGCATCCCTCGTAATTTATCAACATCTGCACGAAGAGCAAGGCAGTTATCCTTTTTAAGGTCTTGTGGGAACGGTTCATCAGACATCAAGGCGGTAAACCCATTTTTATTGAAAAGGAACTTCGTTAAGGAGTTCAATTGAAATCTATCGTCCTCATCCAAGAAATCGTATTTAGTGGGTACAATTATGTACTTAAATTCATTAATGTTCTTTTGCGCATAGGAAGATCCCATTATGGAAAGACACAAAAACAAGAAAATCAACTTATTGATCATAGTTTCAAGGATTATAAAAATTATTGACTAAAGTTATTAAAAATAGTTCTTCAAGCTTATAAGATCGTCCACTACTTTAATGTCCTCTCTTATTTCCTGTTCTTTATGATAATTAAAACAAATTGCATCGAACCCAAAGTCAAGGGCGCCAAGGATATCGGCTTCATAATTATCCCCGACCATAATGCTTTGATCCGGATTGGCTTTGGACAGGCCAAATGCATGACTGAAGATCTTAGGGTCAGGTTTTTTAACACCTACCATTTCCGAGTCAGTAACTGTATCAAAGTAATGAAGGATCCTTGAACTTCTCATTTTTCGTTTTTGCACCTCTCTGAATCCGTTGGTGATCACATGTAATTTATATTTAGGCCTTAAATAATCAAGGAGTTCGATAGTACCTTCCAATAAATGATCGAACGAAGCCAAATGCTCAATATAATCATGAGACAATTTATA
>JABDMQ010000284.1 GCA_013001365.1 Flavobacteriaceae bacterium | reverse complement strand
ATGTCTTTGATGATCTGCCTAATTTGATGGATGCCTTGTGGGTCTAAACCATTGGTCGGTTCATCTAATATCAGGATTTCAGGATCGTTCAAAAGGGCCGAAGCGATAGCCAATCTTTGCTTCATTCCTAAGGAATAGGTCCTGAACTTGCTATTTTTTCTATCAAGCAATCCAACAATTTCCAGTTTTTCTTCAATCTTGCTATCATCTACGCCCTTGATTTTGCAAACCAATTTCAGGTTTTGTATTGCTGTCATGTAAGGGTAGAAATTAGGACGCTCAATTATAGCGCCTACTTTCTTAAGAGCATCATGCGTAGAAATATTGCCATCGAACCAATGAAAATCACCACTGGTCTTATTTACCACATTAAGAACAATGCCTAGTGTTGTGGATTTTCCACTTCCATTAGGACCAAGTATGCCATACACATTCCCTTTATTAATGGTGAATGATAAATCACTTACGGCGGTAAGATATCCGAACTTTTTAGTAAGATTGTTGATACTGAGTATGGACTCCAATTTGATTGATTTTGATACTGACTTTTAACTCAGCACAAGTTGGTTACAGATGTAAGACGATGAACTTTGGTTTTTGTTACAGAGGATCAATTCCAGTTCTCATCAAATTCAATATCGTCGTAATCATTGAAGTCTTCATCTTGGTCTGAACCAGTAGATTCATCTTCTGCTTCAAATAATTTCTCAGGAGCTTCATCAGGTAGCTGACCATGAGCGAACATTAGGTTAGGATAATCTGTGCTATCATTAACGTCAACAATTTCAGCTAATTCCACAAAGAAGGTCCACATGCTGAAAAAATCATAAACATATATCAGTTTTGGTTGCATTTCGAAAACCACATCGCTAATTATAGTCTCATTCATCATTCTCACCGAATCAATACCACCACTCATATCAAATAAAGAAATTTCTTCTCCTTGATTCCATTCCTCATCGCTTACGTAAAAGGATGCCATTTCTGATCCGTCAAATCCAAACGACTGGGTGATGACATTATGAAGGTCTTCTAATGTATCACTTTCCTTGATTTCTATATCACGAAAAATATCATCTTCGGTATCGTTGTCAAGAATGATCCTGAATCTATAAATCATATAATTGTATTAGTTTACAAAGTTAGGTTTTTTAAGGCTATTTGCTGAATCGATGCAAGGTAAATGTCATGGTACTCAATAGGAAGAATGCACCGACTTGATGTGCTACTCCTAACCAAACAGGAACCTGAAGAATTAACGTAAATACCCCTAGAATGAATTGCACTCCAACAATTATTAATAAAGAATTAATTCCTATTGTTTGCAAGTTGCTTCGTTGGAGTTTCCTTGATTTCCACCAAATCAGCAAAACAAGAATTACTACAAAATAGGCCAAATTCCGGTGCACGAACTGTACACCACTTTTCCCCTCTGTGAGATTCTTGATCAAACTATCCTGTTCTATGTGAACGGTTTCATGCATGAACTTACCTTCGCTCATCATTGGCCAATGATTGTGAATGAATCCCGCATCTAATCCTGCCACAAATGCTCCATAGATAATTTGGACCAGGAGGACTACCAAACCAATTCTTATGAAATTCCTGAATTTCAGGTCTACAGATTTTCTTTCTGGGTAAATGAGGTCCAATGCTACCCAGAAAGTATAGGCAAATGTCAGGAATGCTGTTGTGAGATGAGCTGCCAAACGGTAGTGGCTCACATCAGGCCTATCAACAAGTCCACTTTTTACCATATACCAGCCCAAGAACCCTTGAAATGCGCCAAGAGCAAGGAGAATAATGCTTTTTTTTATGGTTGGCCTTGAGAGTTGTTTCTTGATTAGGAAATAAAAAAATGGAATGAGGAAGACCAGTCCTATCAATCTACCAATAACGCGATGCAGCCATTCCCAAAAATATATATCCTTGAAATCTTGGAGGGTGAAATCTGAATTGAGTTTTTGAAATTCCGGATATTGTTTATAAAGATCAAATGCTTCTTGCCATTCAATCTCATTCATAGGTGGAATCGTTCCGGAGATGAGTTTGTAGTTGGAAATTGAAAGTCCGGAATGGGTCAGTCGCGTTATTCCGCCGACAATAACCATTATGAAGATCAATATACATCCTGTTAACAGCCAATAGATAACATACTTGTTGTCTTTTTTCATTTCTTTTTCAGTCCTAATTTTTCTCCTTCTTTTAGCATAAGTTCATAAGCGGCCTCATATTCGTTCGGTATGATACCTTCGAGAATAGCTTCTTTTATCGAATCCTTAATTAGCCCTATTTCCCTAGATGGTTCTAGTCCAAATGTCTTCATGATCTCTTCTCCACTGACCGGTGGCTGGAAATTTCTGACATGGTCTCTTTCTTCCACCTCAATGATTTTCTGTCTTACGATCTTGAAATTATTATGATATTTATTGAATTTCTTTGGGTTTTTTGTTGTAATGTCTGCCTCACAGAGTGTCATAAGGTCATCTACATAGTCACCAGCATCAAAAACCAACCGACGTACAGCAGAGTCCGTTACTTTATCCTCAGCCAGGACAATAGGCCTTGAACTCATCAAGACTAGTTTTTGAACGAATTTCATTTTATCATTCAAAGGCATTTTCAACCTCTTGAAGAGCTTATAGACCATTTTCGAACCTTGAAATTCATGACCATGAAATGTCCAACCAATTTTCTTATGGAATTTTTTCGTCGGGGCCTTACCTATATCATGTAATAAGGCAGCCCAGCGCAACCAAAGATCATCGGTATGCTTGCAAATGTTATCTACCACTTCAAGGGTATGGTAAAAATTGTCTTTATGACGTTGGCCTTCTATTTCATCGATTCCTTTTAAAGCTATGAGTTCTGGAAGGACATATTTAAGAAGCCCAGTTTTTTCTAGAAGCAAGAATCCGACCGAAGGTACATCTGATAATAGGATCTTGTTCAATTCTGTAACGATTCGTTCCTTAGAAATGATCTTTATACGGTCGTTATTTTTAGTGATGGCCTTAATGGATCTTTCTTCGATCGTAAAACCTAGTTGGGTAGCAAATCTAATTGCCCTAAGCATGCGCAATGGATCATCGGTATAAGTAATATTAGGATCCAAAGGAGTCCGGATGACTTTATTCTCAAGGTCTTCAACACCGTTAAATGGATCCAGTAATTTTCCAAATCTAGATTCATTAAGATCCAAGGCAAGTGCATTGATAGTAAAATCACGACGATTTTGATCATCCTCAAGAGTACCGTTCTCTACGACGGGATTTCTACTGTCCTTGCTGTATGATTCTTTTCGTGCCCCTACAAATTCAAGTTCCACATCGCCATGCATTAGCATTGCGGTGCCGTAGGTCTTGAATATCTGTACCTTAGGATTTCCAGGTAAGTTTTTTGCAACATGATTGGCTAGGTCAATTCCACTTCCTACTGCAACAATATCTACATCTTTATGAGTGCCTCGATTTAGGATATGATCTCGAACAAAACCACCAATAACATAGCTATCGACGCCTAGTTCTTTAGCCGATTCAGAAATGACCTTGAAAAATCCGTCAGATAAAGCTTTTTTGTAATTCACTATTGAATTGCCTGTTATTCCTGTGAAAGTTCGTTACTCTCTAATGATCTGCACTTTACCATCGACACTCAATTTAATGATCGAGGAAGGTTTTGTTGCAATTTTTTTTCGTTGCAAATTTACGATATAGTCAACACCTTTTAAAATAGGATCGCTTATTTCTTTGAAGCTTTTTGGAGCTGGTTCGCCACTTATATTTGCAGACGTAGAAACGATTGGTTTCTTGAATTCTTGGAGTAATGAGTTACAGAATTCGTCTTTTACTTTACGTATGGCCAGTGTATTGTCTTCGGCTATAAGATTTTCGGAAACGCCTATTGGGTTATCGTAGATAATAGTGGTGGGTTTATTAGCCACATGCAGGATGTCATAAGCCATGCTTGGTACTTGTCGTACATGATTCTTCAACATTTTAGTACTGTTGACCAAACAGATCATGGATTTGCTCTCCGCCCTCTTTTTAAGTCGGTAGATGCGTTCTACCGCTTCATAATTCGTGGCATCGCATCCTATGCCCCAAATGGTGTCAGTAGGGTAGAGAATGAGTCCACCGCTTTTAAGGACTTTTAAAGCATTGATTACTTCTTTATTGATCACCTCTTTTTTTATGTTTGAATACAAAGGTAACTTGCCTTTGCTTAATCACAAACTTTCTAGTGGTCAGGAGTAGCCATTGTGGCATATTGTGGATAATACATATCCAATGCATTAAATAAAAATGGAATATTGTACAACAAAGGTTTGAGGGACCTGGACTTATTAATTCCAACATGTTCAATAACCCTAAAGCCAGCATCTTCATACATTCTTTGTATGCTTTTCTTTGTGAAAAACCTTAGATGCGTCTTGTCCATAACGCCATGTTCTGCATATTCGAAATCCTTCTGAAATATCAATTTTGAAAGAACGCTATGATATCTCATATTCGGTATTGAACTTATGATCACACCTTTCGGCGTTAGTTTTGATTTAATGGTACGTAATACCATATAAGGGTCCACAAGGTGCTCTAGGACATCATTAAAAAAAATAGTATCGAAATAATTTTCCGGCAATTTTTCAATATGATCTTCACATGGTCCAACAAAAACCTTATCTAATATTGGTTTTGCCAATCTTGCCTCATCTTCCATTAGTTCAATTCCCCAGACTTCAGCACTATTACGTCTTTTAGCTACTAGGGCGAAAGACCCTTGACCGCATCCAACATCCAATATTGTCTTGGCATCGGCAGGTAAGAAACCTAACATTTCTTCACGAACATTTGTATAATAATCGCCAAGCTTATTTTCATAATCAAATTCGTTCATATGGATTAATTGTAATTATGTCATTGATGTTTAAGGGAATCCGATAACGGAGCACCTTTGATCAAGGTATTGAAAATTGGCCAATAAGTTGGCTTGAAAAGACTTTTGAAAAAATAAGTAATCTGTAAATAGGTCAAAAGGACAGCATATTGAAAGTATCCGTAGTGCTTTTTTACTACATATAATAACGATATTTTCAGTTCTTTCTTAATGGCAATGGATCGTTCTGTACTTCCTCCGTGAAAGTGCGTGAACTGGGCCTTTGGAACGAGGTAAGCAAATTTGCTGAGTTTTAATAGTCTTTTACATAAATCGGTTTCCTCATGATATAGGAATATGTTAAGGTCAAATCCACCGATTGCGTTAAAGTCCTCGGATCGAAAAAACATAAAACTACCAGCTACGAATTGCCCTTTTATAGGAGAACCGTACAATTTCTTGCGATTCGGGTATTTCTTAGGATTAATGAATTCAAGGGTCTGTCGTTTCAAAATGGTTTTCGCCAATGATGAGAAATGATCGATCGTAGGCAAAATATCTCCATTTTCAGTAAACGCTTGGGGCCCACATACACCTGCATCCGGAGTATGCATCATGAAATCCTTCAGAATACTTATACAATCATTATTGAGTAATGTGTCATTGTTGATGAAGGCAAGGTATTTCGCATTGGCTGATTGCACACCAATCATATTACCACCTCCAAAACCTGTATTGACTTCACTTTCAATCAATTCCAGATATGGATTATTTATTAATCGAAGCCCTTTTTTCAATGCATTCAAGTCCTCAAACTTAGAGGCATTATCGATAACAATAATCTGCAATTTTATAGTGTTCGCTGTTTTGTCCAAAATCGATTCAATACAATTCAGAGTATATCTGGAGGAATTATAATTTATGAGAATTGCAGCGACATCAAACATCCCCTATCAGTTGTTTAGGTATTGGTCTACACCTTTGTTAATATAGATTACCTTGTTCTTTGTAGTATCTTGTTCGATGACCTCATTTAGATGAATATGGTCCTTTGACTGTTCATTATGGTAAATGTGATAAACAATGCCTTTATATCTTAATCGTTTGCCTTTAATGCCTAGGTTATGCAATCGCTGTATCATTTCTGAATCATCGATGCCCCATCCAACCAATTCTTCGTTAAACCCATTTACCTTAAGGAAATCCTCTCGCCAAAAGGACATGTTGCAACCTCTTAATTTTTTGGAACGTTGATCAACAGGTTTATAAAGACCTGCTAATAAAGGTAGGCGAATGGTTCGTGTTCGCTTATTAATACCTTTTGATAATAAATTATATTTTATTCTCTTCGTTTTGAAAAGCTCAGGCAAATGGCCTTCTGTGATATTGACCCTAGAACCAAATAAATACAATCCTTTTTTTGAAGAAGATAAATGGTCTTTAATAAAATCCTTATGCATTATGATGTCCCCATCGATCTCAACGATATAATCGCTTTTGGCTGAGGCAATGGCCTTGTTCATGATCTTTGGCTTCTGGTTGCCCTCATCTTTATGCCAAATGTGATGTAACGGTACAGGCGATTTTTTTTGAAAGGCCTGGATCAGTTTCTTGGTTTCTCCAGTAGACCCATCATCAGCAATAATTATTTCGTCAGGCAATACCGATTGATTAAAAGCACTTAACAACAATAGTTCAAGGGCTTCCGGCCAGTTATATGTTGGAGTTACCAAACTGCATGATGTCTCTGACATTGATCTAACTTATTAAAAATGGGTTCGAGCTATATTGCTTGCCTGATGTAATCCTTTATAACATTTAATGGATTAATGATCCTATCGAGGATTATGTTTACACAAATCTACTTTTTTAAAATTATAATTACATCTTGTAGAATTGTAATTATCGTAATTTCGCAGCATGATCAAGGTTTTTGCTTCTACCAATAAGGAATTCAATGATAAGCTGGCATCATGTGTCACTAATTTTGCATCACATGGCGACGTATTGAATGATGGCGAACGTAATATTATCAAGACTTTTGATATCAAAGGAGTCAAGGTGAATATAAAGTCTTTCAAAAGACCTAATCTAATAAATAGGTTTGTCTATCGGTTTTTCAGGAAATCCAAGGCACAACGGTCGTTTGAATACGCCCAACGACTTAAAGACTTGGAAGTAGGAACACCTCAGCCTTTTGCATATTTTGAAATATCAACACCATTTATCTTTAAGGATAGTTACTATATAAGTGAACATCTTCCTCATGACCTGACCTTTCGTGAATTGACCGATACATTGGATCATCCTGATCACGAAAACCTGTTGAGGGCTTTCACTAGATTTTCATACCAACTACATCAAAAAGGAATTAATTTCTTGGATCATTCACCAGGTAATACCTTAATTCAAAAAAATAGTGGAAAACCAAAGTTCTTTTTGGTCGATCTGAATAGGATGTGTTTTGAATCAATGGATTTTAATACTAGGATGAAGAATCTATCTAAATTAACAATACATGAATCTGTTGTAAAAACAATGAGTAACGAATATGCTAAATGCTCAGGTGAAGACGAGCAACGCATTTTCGAAACCCTTTGGAAAGACACTCAAGACTTTCAATATAGATTCCATAGAAAGCGAAAACTCAAGAAGAAACTTAAATTCTGGAAATAGGCTTATTTTCTTTCACGACGCAGTAACCATAATTTCACATAGCGCATAAATACTACATAGGCTTGAATATAGCCAATGGTCAAGCCCACGACACCATCCCTGAATCCGCTTTGCACGATATAGTGCTTAAAAAATCCCCAAAATGGCTTTATAATGAAATGGTAAGGTGTTAACATTCCAGTTTTCTTATCATAATCCTTAGCTTGCCATGAAGCATACCGATTCATCTTGTCCATATAATGGTCCAGAGAAACATATGTATTGTGATATAGTTTTTGTTCAAGTTTACCGACTTGTCCATCTGCTACGATCTCTTCGTGCACGTACTTGTCTTCATATCGGCATAGGTCCCTTTTAAACAGTCTAATTACCTTATCATTTCGCCAACCACTGTAATGAACTCGCTTTCCCATGAAATGATTCATCCTACCGATCCAAAACGCTACGGTATTGTTTTTCGGTGGATTTTTTAAAATTGCCTGTATTTCTTTCTTAAGCTCTTCAGTTACACGTTCGTCAGCATCAATGATCAAGACCCATTGATGTTTGGCCTGAGGGATGGTCCAATTCTTTTGAGATGCTGCGTAATCGAATTCTCTTTGAAGGACTACTACTCCTGCTTCCTTTGCTTTTTCATAGGTGCCATCTTTGCTATAACTATCAACGACAATTATCTCATCTGCAAAGCGTACAGAGGCAATTGCAGCTTCTATGTTATTGATCTCATTACCAGCTGGTATGATCGCGGTTAGTTTTTCCATGAAGAATATATTTTCAGTGCATAAGGACTGAAAAGAAATCGGTGCTTAAAAATAACTATTTTTGCTTCAAATGAGCATCAAGGCATCCATTATTATAAGTACCTACAATCAACCAGTTTGGCTAGAGAAGGTGCTTTGGAGTTATGATTGTCAGACGATATCTGATATCGAGATCCTCATAGCTGATGATGGCTCAACACCTGAAACCAAGATGGTAATAGATGCATTCAGGAATACAACTAAACTTGATGTGCAACATGTTTGGCACGAAGACAATGGATTCCAGAAGACCATCATCCTGAACAAAGCCATCATTGCATGTAAATCAGATTATTTGATTTTAACCGATGGCGATTGTATTGCTCGTAAGGATTTTGTTGCTACTCATTTGAAATATCGAGAAAAGGGTTTTTTCCTCTCAGGAGGCTACTTCAAGCTCCCAATGGACATTTCAGATAAGATAACGAAAGACGATATTAGTTCCCAAGATTGCTTTGACATTTCTTGGCTTAAGGCTAATGGGCTTAATTCATCTTTTAAGAACAATAAATTAACAGCTGGACCAATAAAGGCTAAACTCTTGAATGCCTTGACGCCTTCCAATGCCTCATGGAATGGGCATAACTCTTCAGGTTGGAAACAAGATCTTATAGAGGTAAATGGCTTTGATGAGCGTATGCAATATGGTGGTGAAGACCGCGAACTTGGCGAACGCCTTTTTAATAAGGGTCTAAAATCAAAACAAATAAGGTATAGTGCTATTTGTGTGCATCTGGACCATGAAAGAGGTTATGTTAAACCTGAAATGATCGAGACCAACAAAAAGATCAGGGAGACCACCAAAAAAGACAGTAGGACGTGGACCGATTTTGGGCTGATTAAACCTTAAAACTGCTTCAGGAATTCCTTTAGTTTCGGGATGATATATTTTGGGGGAAACTGCTCATAAAGCATATATGCCTTGTTTTTCACGTCCTTTTTAGACTTATCTTGAAACAATTCTGGTTTGAAATCCTTTAAATGAATGGAGACATTCTCCTTGTCATCATCGAACATGTTCCATGCTTCTTTCATTATCCAAGGTGAGAATATCGTGAATGTGGGAATACCCAGTGCTTTGGCCATATTTGTAGCACCACCTTCATTGCCTATGAATGCAGAACAATGCTTGGTTATAGCAAAGAACTCCCGTAAGCTCTTTCCGTATACCTTTAGGTAGATGTGTTTCCTACTTTCCTTTTGGCAGAAATTGTACACAATTTTAGCTTCCGTCTCTTGAGTCGGAATATAATTGAACAAAACCTGTCCTTTCGTCTCAGAAACAATTGTATCTATAAGGTCTGCCATGTGAGGAAGAGGGTATGTCTTATTTGGGCCACTTCCTAAGACGCCTATCATGAATAACGGTTTAGTGAGGTCAATTCCGGACTGAGTTAGCAAGTCCTGTGCCTTGGCAATTTCATCTTTGTTCAAATAGATCTTAGGGCGATATATTTTATCTGGTACATTAAAAGGTTTTAAAAGTTGGAGCCTATTTTCAATAGCGAGTCCAGCATTGGTCTGAGGTTTCTTTGCGTCTTTGAATGTATGAGTGTAAAGAGATGTTGTATAAGGCTTGTATTTAGAAATCTTGATATTGGCTTTTGTAAACCGGCTTATCAGATTACTAGAGATCTTGGAGTAAACATCTATTACAGCATCATATTTGGCTTTCTTTATTGTTTTCAGGAATTGGTAGAACTTTCGATTATTTGACTCTATTTCAGAAGTTATGAGGACAAACTCGTCAATGAACGGGTTATTCTGAACCACAGGGAAAGTATGAGAATTGATGCAATAATGAAGTTCAGATTCTGGATAGGTCTCCTTTAATGCCTCAAACAAGATACTGCTTGTAAGCACATCGCCAATCATTTTTTGCTGGATGATCAGGATTTTCATTCCATAAGTTTAAACAGCAACATCATATTCCCTTAATGCATCATTAAGTGAGGTTTTCTTATTTGTGCTTTCTTTACGCTTTCCAATAATAAGAGCACAAGGGACTTGAAACTCGCCTGCAGCGAATTTTTTGGTGTAACTTCCAGGGATGACCACCGATCTAGAAGGAACAACACCCTTCGATTCAACTGGAGTATCTCCTGTTACATCAATGATCTTGGTACTCATGGTCAATACAACATTGGCACCAAGTACAGCTTCTTTTTCAACCCTAACGCCTTCTACCACAATGCATCGAGAGCCAATGAAAGCACCATCTTCAATAATAACTGGTGCTGCCTGTAAAGGTTCAAGAACGCCACCAATGCCTACTCCTCCAGAAAGATGTACATTCTTGCCAATCTGTGCACAACTACCTACCGTAGCCCAGGTATCGACCATAGTGCCTTTATCAACATAAGCGCCTATATTAACATAACTTGGCATTAAGATGGTTCCTTCAGAAATATATGCACCATGACGTGCAACGGCGTGAGGTACTACCCTTATTCCTTTTGCTTCATAATTCTTTTTAAGAGGGATTTTGTCATGATATTCAAAGATGCCAACCTCATAGGTCTTCATCTGTTGAATAGGGAAGTAAAGTACCACTGCTTTTTTCACCCATTCATTCACTTGCCATCCATTTTCAATTGGTTCAGCAACCCGTAATGTTCCTTCGTCAAGCAGAGAGATTACTTTCCTGATAGATTCAATTGTTGTTGAATCTTTCAATAAGTCTCGATTTTCCCAAGCTTTTTCTATGATATCCTGTAATTCTGTCATCAAATTTTAATCTTTCAGCAAAGATAATGGCTTGGATTTAATATTGGCACAATATTTAATAGGAGTTATTATAAAATGGTATTTTTG
>JABDMQ010000270.1 GCA_013001365.1 Flavobacteriaceae bacterium | reverse complement strand
CCAAGAGAATCATCGAAATGAAGATCCTTAATCGTAAAGAAGGTTTGCCGAAGTTCATGTATGCATGTAAAGTTGCATAAATATAGCAATTATTGTACCGAAGCTTACTCTATTGGGCATATGGATTCGTATTGATCCAATAGGGGTCGAACTCACAAGATCAATACATGAAATGAACTATTCTTCCTCTACGAACAAATAATTAAGCTGTAAATTATTGAAGGCGGAATTGAAGGCCTTGATCTCATCACTAACGAGTTTGTTGAAAGCATCAAGTTGGGTATTGATCTTGCCCGATAACTCGTTCTTTACAGCAATATCCTGTTCAGTTGGTGGAAAATCGCCCATGCTTACCAATGAGTTCAAATGCCCAAGTTTATTTGTGAGCTTTATCGGGAAATTCAATGGGTCCTGCCCGCTTTTGTTTTTGGTCTGGTACAATTCTTTCTCGATCTTCGAGAACTCTTCTTTGAGGGTCTTTGCCTTATCCAAAAGATCCTTCACATCTTCGTTGCCTTTATACTGCTTTTCAAATGCTGACAGTTGACTGTTGATCTTCCTTATTTTCTTAATGGATTTATGAGCATTGTCCATGGTCTTATTGACATCCTTGATAAAATCAAATTGCTTCTGCATATCGGCCTGTGTACTTTCAGAACGCTTGTCCGCAACGACCATAAATGGCTGAGATTGGGTTTGCCCATTTACATCCAAGACCACCTTGTATTCGCCTGGAATAGCTCTAGGACCATTAAGGCTTGCCCACCAAAGAATCATACCCGGTAACCGCTCTGCACCTTCATAAGTCATGTTCCAAACGAATTTGTTTGGCCCTTTCTTGACTTCCAATTTATCTTTTTTCTTGTTCTTGGTGCTGAATGACTTAATGGTATCCCCTTTTTGGTCAAGATAGGTTAATGATACCTCGTCTTTGTCCTTGTAATCCATTAAATTGAAATAAGTGATCACACCGTTTGGATGATTCGTTCCTTCTGTCTTACTGCCACTTCTGCTACCACCGCGCATTCTATAGGAGTCTTTTGGCTTGAACAGGATCGTGCTTTGATTCTTCATGGCATCAGATAGTTGATGAAGCACAGTCAAGTCATCAATGATCCATACACTTCGCCCTTGAGTGGCGACCACCAAATTATTATCTTTTACTGCCAGGTCCGTAATAGGGACTATTGGTAAATTCAACTGAAACGGTTGCCAATTTCTCCCATCATTGAAGGATACATACATACCTGTTTCTGTTCCTGCGTACAGCAGGCCTTTACGCTTCGGGTCTTCCCTCAATACCCTTGTAAAATGTTCTGGATTGATGCCGTTCGTGATCTTGGTCCATGACTTACCATAATCCGTGGTCTTGTACAAATAAGGAGCAAAATCTCCTGTTTTATATTTTGTGCCTGCGATATAGCAAGTCCCTTCATCGAAAACACTAGGTTCTATACTATTGATCATCATCCATTCTCGCATGCCTTTAGGTGTAACATTGTCCCAGGTCTGTCCTCCATTTTGAGACACATGAACCAAACCATCATCACTTCCTACCCAAAGCAAGCCCTCCTTTAAAGATGACTCTTGAGCGGCAAAGATCGTACAGTAATACTCAACTGAGGTATTGTCTTGCGTTATAGGCCCGCCTGAGGATTTTAATTTCTCAGGATCATTCCTGGTCAGGTCTGGACTAATGATATCCCAAGACTGACCTTCATTCTCTGTGACATGAACATGTTGCGAAAATGTGTAAAGCCTTTTAGGATTATGTTTCGAGAAAATAATAGGGAAATTCCATTGGAATCTATATTTCATCCCTTCTGCTCCATGTCCCATTGGATTGTCAGGCCAAACATTGATGGCTCGAACAGTTCCTGTCTTATGATTAACCCGTGTTAAGAAGCCGTCATAACTTCCGCCATATACGATATCATTATTATTTGGGTCGATGGCTATATGTGCTGATTCTCCGCCTGCAGTGCTCTCCCAGTCGTCATCACTTATCGAACGACCATCCGTTCTATGTGTAATCCTGATGGTTGAGTTATCCTGTTGGGCAACATAGATTCGATACGGGAAATGATTGTCCGTTGTCACTCTATAGAACTGTGACGTTGGCTGATTATGGTATGTACTCCAGGTCTCGCCACCATCGTAGGTAACTTGCGCGCCACCATCGTCGCCTATGATCATACGATCTGAATTTTCAGGCGCGATCCATAGGTCATGATGATCGCCATGAGGTGCGTTATGGGTACTGAAGGTTTTTCCGCCATCAACACTCTTATGATATCTTACGTTAAGAACATAAACCTTATCGACATCCTTGGTGTCAGCATAGACCCTTGTATAATACCAAGCTCGCTGTCTGAGCTTGCGCTCACTATTGACCTGTTTCCAGGTCTTTCCGCCATCATCACTGCGATATAACCCACCTTTCTCCTTGTTTTCGACCATGGCCCAGACACGGTCGTTATTCAGAGGTGATACTGTTACCCCTATTATACCAAGGGTATCAGTTGGAAATCCTTCATTCTTTGAGATCTCTTTCCATGTTTCACCATTATCTGTGCTTTTCCATAAAGCAGATCCGTCTCCGCCTGAACTTAAGCTATATGGCGTACGCTGCACGCGCCAAGTCGATGCATAGAGGATTCGTGGATTTGTTGGGTCGATCAGCAAATCGACCACACCAGCATTAGCATTGGCAAATAGAGTCTTCCGCCAAGTCTTGCCGCCATCGGTACTTTTATAGACACCACGTTCTTGAGTTGGCTTATAGATATTGCCCAGGACACCCGCGTATACAATGTTATGATCCGTTGGGTCTATGGCAATTCGAGGTATATGCCTAGTATTCTTAAGGCCAGAGGATTGCCATGTTTTTCCAGCATCGACGCTTTTCCATACACCATATCCCGAAGACACGTTACCTCTAACGGTTTTCTCGCCACCACCAACGTAAATGACATTTGGATCACTTTTAGAGACCGATATAGCTCCTATGCTTCCTCCAAAATAGCCATCAGACATGCTTTCCCAAGTTCGTCCACCATCCGTTGTTTTCCAAACACCACCTCCAGTAGCACCAAAATAAAATAAGTTAGGTTTGCCTGGCACGCCCGTTACGGCTGCACTTCGACCTCCGCGAAATGGTCCAACGAGGCGATATTCTAATCCAGAATAGAGGTCTTCACTATAGGTTTGTGCATTTGTTTCAGGGTTGATTCCAATAAAAATAAGGGCTACTAGCAGATAAAAGCGTAATTGCATGTTGATAGTTTGATTAGTTAATGAAGATTAAAATTAAGGATTAAATCTCATTCTGAAAGGGCAACATTCAATTTTAACTTGACCTCCCGATTCAGGAAAAATGCTGTAACGAAGGTTGCAAGAACATCTGAAATCGGAAATGACATCCAAACGCCAACTTCTCCAAAGAAAATCGGTAGAATGAAAATCAAGGGAATAAAGAAGAATGCTTGTCTTGTAAGTGTAAGCAGTAAGGCAGGAATGGCTTTACCGACAGCCTGAAAATAAGCTGCTCCAATGGTCTGGACGGCAATGATCGGTGTAGCGGCGAATACCCAGCGCATCGCTGGCGGCGTCTCCTTAAGAACTTCCACATCTGTTGTAAATAGGCTTGTAATTGATTCAGGAAATAACATAAGGCCCATGAAAACCAATACGCCGAGGCCTACTGCATATTTCATGGCCGTAAATATGGTCTCCTTTACACGATCGTATTTTAGGGCGCCATAATTATACCCCGCTATAGGCAGGAATCCCTGGGTAATACCATAAACTGGAAACAAGGCAAACATGAGCATTCTTCCAACTATGGCATAGGCAGTCACTGATGTTTCTCCGCCAAGGTCAAAAAGGATATTGTTCATTAATAGATAGGTAATACTCACAATTGCTTGCCTGGAAAGCGTTACGAATCCGAGTGAACTTATCTCTGAAACAATGGGTTTATCGAGCCCGAAATGTGGTAAATTGATTTTCAGTTCTGAAT
>JABDMQ010000251.1 GCA_013001365.1 Flavobacteriaceae bacterium | reverse complement strand
TATTGCTGGATAGTTTATTCATGGATTTTAATTCCGTGATTGAAACACCCATCTTTTTAGAAATCTTGTACAAAGACTCCCCAGCCTTTACTTTATGTACCTTGACTTCTTTATAGACAACACCTTTGTCTGTGGTTTGAAGCATGGTAGGATCTGTATCTTCATGAGATCGGTATACGTACTCTCCTGTTTTTGATGACAAAAATGCTTCCTTGTCCTCAAGAACGATAGGTGTAAATTCCTCCTCAGTTTCTTGGGAAAACATAAAGAGGGAAAATAATAGGATCAATGGATAAATCAATGATTTCATTCTATAGTTTTTTAGGGTTTTTTACTTTTTGATTCGTAAGTGCGATCTTAATGACCTCACTCATATCAGACACATAATGAAAAACCAACCCTTTTAGGTACTCTTCCTTTATCTCTTCTATATCGCGTCTGTTCTCTTCGCAAAGTAATATTTCTTTAATTCTTGCTCGTTTCGCAGCTAATATCTTTTCTTTTATCCCTCCAACTGGCAGTACTTTTCCTCTTAACGTTATCTCGCCAGTCATAGCAAGGCTTTTCCTGATCTTTCTTTGTGTAAATAAAGACACTAAAGAGGTTAACATGGCTACTCCTGCACTTGGGCCATCCTTAGGCGTTGCTCCTTCCGGAACATGGATATGAACATTGTATTTGTCGAATACCTCTGGGTCTATTCCGTATTCATCTGCATTGGACTTAATGAACTCCATGGCAATTGTCGCAGATTCCTTCATCACTTTACCTAGGTTACCAGTAATTGCCAAATTGCCTTTACCTCTTGACAGAATGGATTCTATGAAAAGAATATCACCGCCTACAGCTGTCCAGGCCAATCCCGTTACAACTCCTGCAACATTATTGTTCTCATATTTGTCACGTTCCAGTTTAGGATGCCCTAGAACTTCAATGATGGTTTCGTTATTTACCTTGATTTCATATGTCTCTTCCATCGCTATGTTCTTGGCAGCATATCGAACCATCTTGGCTATTTGTTTTTCCAATCCTCTTACTCCAGATTCACGTGTATAACCTTCAACTATTTTCTCAAGTTGTGGCTTTCCTATCTTTAGGTCATCAGAAGTCAGTCCATGTTCCTTTAACTGTTTTGGCAAGAGATGGCGTTTAGCGATCTCCACTTTCTCTTCTATAGTATATCCAGTAACATTTATGATTTCCATCCTGTCCCTTAAAGCAGGTTGAATACTTGCCAAACTATTACATGTTGCGATGAACATGACTTTTGACAAATCAAATCCCATTTCAAGGAAATTATCGTAGAACTCACTATTCTGCTCAGGATCCAAGACCTCTAACATTGCAGAGGAAGGGTCCCCTTGATGCGAACTTGATAATTTATCGATTTCGTCAAGAACAAAAACAGGATTGGAAGTTCCAGCTTTCTTGAGGTTTTGTAGAATCCTGCCCGGCATCGCACCGATATAGGTTTTCCTATGCCCCCTTATTTCAGCTTCATCACGCAAGCCACCTAAAGACATTCGCACATATTCCCTGCCCAATGCCTCTGCAATCGATTTACCTAATGATGTCTTACCAACTCCTGGAGGGCCATAAAAACAAAGAATTGGGGATTTCATATCCTTTCTTAATTTCAGGACTGCGAGATACTCGATAATTCGTCTCTTGACATCTTCAAGCCCATAGTGGTCCCTGTCAAGTATCTTCTGAGCTCGTTTAAGGTCGAATAGGTCATCACTGTACTTATTCCATGGGAGGTCCAAGAAGAGGTCCAGGTAATTGCGTTGTATAGAATACTCAGCTACTTGAGGATTCATACGTTGCATTTTCGATAATTCTTTATTAAAGTGATCTTCTACTTTTTCATCCCATTCTTTGGTCCTTGCTCTCTCGCGCATTTCTTCAACTTCTGCTTCATAGCTAACACCACCAAGTTCCTCTTGAATGGTTTTCATTTGCTGCTGAAGGTAATATTCACGCTGCTGTTGGTTCATATCGCTTTGAACCTTAGACTGGATTACATTCTTTAACTCAAGCTTCTGGACTTCTACATTCATGTACTTTAGTGTCTCTAAAGCTCGTTCTTTTAAATCGTTGGTTTCAAGAAGCTTTTGTTTTTCTGCAACCGTCAAATTCATATTTGATGAAACAAAATTCACCAAGAAGGAATTACTTTCAATATTCTGGATGGCAAAAGATGCTTCACTCGGAATATTCGGACTTTCCTTAATGATCTGGAGGGCAAGTTCCTTTATCGATTCTATAATCGCGGTGAATTCTTGATTATCCAAGGCAGGTTGAGCCTGTGGCACCTCTCTAACCGTTGCATTTATATAAGGGCTCTCCGTTATAACTTCTGCCACTTTAAAACGCTTCTTTCCTTGAATGATAACCGTAGTATTTCCATCGGGCATTTTCAAGACCTTAAGTATGCGTGCAACGGTCCCGGTTTCATGAATGTCCTTTGCAGTTGGATCCTCAACAGACTCGTCTTTCTGTGCTACAACACCAATTACCTTAGTTCCAGTATTGGCATCATTTATAAGCTTTATGGACTTATCCCTTCCTGCAGTTATGGGAATGACAACACCTGGAAACAAGACTGTGTTGCGTAATGGCAGTATCGGCAGGGTTTCAGGGAGGTGTTCATTATTTATCTTCTCTTCGTCTTCAGGGGTCATTAAAGGAATTAATTCAGAATTTTCATCGAATTCCTGAAATGACAAACTGTCAAGAGTAATCATTTTTGATTTTTTCATAGGTTTTATAGGTCATTCTGTCAGCAATATTTACACTTACAGAATTTTTATATGGTCTAAATTAGTCATTAATATTCGTAAAATTCACATTATCAAGTGTTTACAGTTCAAAACGAATATGTTTTCAGATAATAAAATCCAATTGTCATGCCATACTAAATGCATTATTCTTAAATTAAATGAAATTAATTTTCTTCAAACTGTAACAATCTTGAATTACTCTTCTCTTTTCAATAAAGCAATTTGTTTTTGTCGCTAACCAATCAAAATATCGAACAACTGCTAGAACAATGTAGCTTAGGCAACCAGCGTGCGCAAATGGAAGTCTACGATCGATATTACAAGGCAATGTACAATACGGCCTTTCGAATTGTAAAGGACAGTGCAGAAGCCGAAGACATAATGCAAGATTCCTTTTTAACGGCATTTACCAAACTAGGAAACTTAAAAGAAAAAGTGACCTTCGGGTCTTGGTTAAAGCGAATTGTGGTGAATAATAGCATTCAGCATTATAACAAAAACAGTAAGTACAACGACGTTCCTTTAGATGATGTAATGTATAAAATTGAAGACCATTCTGGTGTTCCGGAGAATTACGAATACACCAATGTTAAAGCTAAACAAGTAATGGATTCGATGAAAGAACTCAAGGACAATTATCGAGTTAGTTTGACATTGCATTTGGTAGAAGGATATGATTATGAAGAAATAAGTGAAATAATGAATATTTCTTATGGCAATTGCCGCACGACCATATCTCGTGCCAAGGAAAGCCTAAGACAAAAACTACAGCCAAAAGCAGAATACTAGAATTATGGAAGAAGACAATCTAAAATCGCTTTTTGAAGACCTTAGAGAAGGATTTGATTTTGAAAACCCCAAGCTAGGTCATCAGCAACGCTTCTTGGCAAAATTACAAGAACAGCGAGATGGCTACGGTCACGAGGCATTCAACACGAATTATAAATGGTGGAAACCATTAATGGGTGTAGCAGCTTCTGTTGCATTGATCGTAAGTGTTCTTTTAGTTGTTCAACCAGGATCAAGTTCCAAAGACCTAGCAAGTGTGTCTCCAGAAATGTCTCAAACACAAGACTATTTTACTGTTGCAATTACTGAAGAGCTCAATCGATTAGAAAGCGAACGCAGTCCAGAAACTGAGGCCATGGTCGACGATGCTTTATCAAGGATGAGCATACTTGAGGACGAATATGAAGAACTCAAAAAAGACCTAACAGAAAGTGGTGATGATCAACGTGTTATTTATGCTATGATCGCCAATTTCCAGAATAGAATAGATCTATTGAAATCCGTATTGGAAAATATTGAAAATGTTAAACTAATAAAACAAGACTCAAATGAAAACTCAATTACTATATAAGGCAATCTTCGTATTGTTTTTAATGCCAACCCTTGTTCTTGGTAATGACTTCCATGATAAATGGAAAGGTAAGTATACCAAGGAAAAAAAGATAAACAAGGAATATGACGTCAATAGTGATGCTACCTTGAAAATCAACAATAGCTATGGAAACTTGGACATCAGCACCTGGGATGAGAATAGGATAGTGATCGAGGTGACCATTACCACAAATGGCAACAATGAAGAGAAGGTTCAAAAAAGACTAGATGAGATCACCGTTAATTTTTCTGCATCAGAAGAATGGGTCGCTGCAGAGACAAGATTCAGCAAGAACAAATCGAATTCATGGTGGAATTGGGCCAAGAGCAGTAATGTTAGTATGAAAGTGAATTATCTTGTTAAAATGCCAATGACCAATAATGTAAACCTATCCAACGATTATGGTGCTATCAATCTCGGTAAGTTAGAAGGAAAGGCAACCATAAACTGCGATTATGGCAAGATCACTACGGATGAATTAATGGCCGATGACAATGTCCTTACATTCGACTATACCAATAATAGTTATTTCGCCTATGTAAAAAGCGGTAAGGTGAATGCAGACTATAGCAGTTATACCATTGAGAAAACAAAAAATCTTGACATAAATGCAGATTACACAAAATCTGTTGTTGAGGTTGCAGAAGATGTCACTTATAATTGTGATTATGGTTCTTTAACAGTTGACAATGTCAATAACTTTAGAGGCAATGGAGATTATGTCACTATTAAATTGGGTGATGTCTACAAAAATGCCTCGATTAAATCTGACTATGGTTCCATTAGAATAGATAGATTGAATAAAAGTGTTGAAAATGTATCCATAGACTCCGAATATGCAGGCATCAAGATCGGTTACGATCCGGCTTTCAATTTTAATTTCGAACTAGATCTTGAATATGCCGGCTTAAGTGGCGATGATGACTTTGAATTCACTAAAAAACAGGTTAAATCCTCACAAAAGTACTATATAGGCCATTACGGTGGTTCCAATTCCAAAGGCCTCGTTGAAATCAACTCTGAATATGGAGGCGTGAAATTCTATAAGAACTAAATCAATCAAATCTGAATAAACAAAAATCAAAAAAATGAAAAAACTAATTCTATTTACAACGGCCATTTTATTCATAAGTACTGCTCACGCGCAATGGTGGGGAGGCAAGAGAATAAAAGGAAACGGCAAGATGACAAAGATCACCAGGACTACAAGTGATTATGACGCCATAAGCTGTGCAGGATCAATGGACTATATACTTATTGCAGGGGAAGAAGGAAATATAACCATAGAAGGTGAAGAGAATTTACTAGAATATATCGTAACGGAAGTCAAAGATGGCAAGCTAAAGATCAAAACAAAAAAGAACTCAAATATTAGTCCTTCGCGTAATATGACCATTAAGGTAACTATTCCATTCAAGGATATTGACCATGTTGCTTTAGCAGGATCTGGAGACCTTTGGAACGAAGACAAGATTACAGCAAGTAATCTTAAAGTTGCTTTAGCAGGATCAGGAGATGTAGTTCTCGATATTGAAGCAAACGCGGTAAAAGGCAGCATTGCAGGATCAGGAGACCTAACGTTAAAAGGCCAAACCAATGAGCTGGATGCAAGTGTTGCTGGATCTGGTGATTTTCATGGGTTCAATTTGCAATCCAATAACACTACAGTATCTGTTGCCGGTTCCGGAGACGCTAAGGTTGTTAGCAATGGGAGTCTAAAAGCACGAGTTTCAGGATCGGGCGATATTCAATATAAAGGGAATCCAACCAAAGAAGATACTAAGGTTTCGGGATCTGGAAGCATTAGTAATTAATATTCATCAATCAATTAATCCGAAAAAAAGCATTTAGTAAACTAGGTGCTTTTTTTTGTTTCTATTCGTTTTCTAGGCACCCTAAAAAGCAGGATTATCCCTATTAAGAAGAAAATGAACAGAAAGAATATAGCATTTCGCATGCTACCAGTTATTTGATCTATGGTACCATAGATGACCATACCGATCACAATGCCGATTTTTTCAGCCACATCAAAAAAGCTGAAATATGATGTCGTGTCTTCTGTTTCAGGCAGGAATTTGGAATATGTCGATCTTGCCAAGGATTGAATCCCTCCCATGACGAGACCAACGGATCCCGCAGTTATATAAAATTGAATAGGTGTGATGACAAAATATCCATAGAAACACAGGCACATCCAAATGAAATTAATGACTATCAAGGTATTGATGTTGCCAAATCTTGCCGAGGCCCTAGAAGTCAAAACTGCTCCTATTATGGCGACAAGTTGAATGATGAGAATGCTCACGATCAGACCCATGGTCTTATGATCACCGTCATCCCAGGCAATCTCTTCTTCACCAAAATACACTGCAACCAGCATAATTGTTTGTACTGCCATGCTGAAAACGAAAAACGCAACTAGGTAGCGCTTTAATCTAAAATCGTCTTGTAATTGATGCCATACCTGTTTCAACTCTTTGAAACCATTGAAAATTACATCTTTCGTAACCTTGTGCCCAGAAGAAACACCTTTAGGAAGCATATAGAATGAGTACTGACTGAAAAAAATCCACCATACACCAACAGATACAAACGAATAACGCATCATCTGCACTTTCGCAGCACCGTCGTCTTGGCTCATTACCATGCCCAGATTTATAACTAGTAGGATAACGCTTCCAATATATCCCATTGAGAATCCTTTGGCACTGATACTATCTTGCTGCTCTGGGAATGCAATATCTGGCAAGTAAGAATTGTAGAAAACCAAACTTCCCCAATAACCGATCAATCCCATGAAATAAAACAATAAACTCAAGTATATCCTATCGAGACTGAACCAATACAATCCTATACATCCCAATCCTCCTAAATAGCAAAAGAACTTCATGAAACTCTTTTTGTTACCAACATAATCAGCAATACCAGAAAGTAACGGAGACATGAAAGAAACCACTAAAAACGTAAATGCAGTTAGGAATGTAATCAGTGCCGTACTCTTGAATTCCATTCCAAAAGCCGGAACTATTTTCTTTACTTGATCAAAAAAGAGAGCTGAATAGAAAATTGGAAAGATCGAAGAGGCAATGGTAAGGGTATAAACCGAGTTTGCCCAATCGTAAAATGCCCAAGCATTGAGAAGCTTCTTACTTCCTTTTGGATGTTTAACCATAAAAAAAGCTGCTCATTATTGAGCAGCTTCTAAAATAAACATTTATTCCTTAAGGTAATATTAATTTATATTCCTAAAAGTGGTCACTCCATACTTTTTGGCTTCTGCCTTGGCTTGAGGTGCCCAAGCAGACAAGTTCGAAATTCGAGTTTGGTTTGATGGGTGTGTACTCATGAATTCTGGTGGTGCTTGGCCGCCACTCTGCGCTGCCATTCTCTTCCATAACTCAGCAGCCTCATCAGGATTGTAACCAGCAATAGCCATTAAGTAAAGTCCGATCTGGTCTGCTTCAGTTTCATGTGACCTGCTAAATGGCAGTACGCCTAATAACGTTGAGCCAACACCATAGTATTGATTGAATTGTGCTCTTGCCTTTGGATCCTTAATTGCTACATTACCGGCGACTGCACCAACTTGCTGCAACATGCCTGCACTCATACGTTGCTGACCATGATTGGCCAAAGCATGAGACACCTCATGACCCATGATAGCAGCTACCCCTGTCTCGTTTTGTGCAATCGGAAGGATACCAGTATAGAAAACGATCTTGCCCCCTGGCATACACCACGCATTAACAGTTTTATCATCTACTAGGTTATATTCCCATTTGTAGTCTTTTAAATATCCTTGTTGTCCATTGGCGTTCAACCAACGCTCTGCAGCAATAGCAACTCTTTGACCTACACGTTGAATCATGTCTGATTCTGCTGTTCCAGTAACAACCTTGTTTTCACCCAAGAATTGATTGTATTGTTGAAAAGCCATTGGAAATAACTGAGAATTAGGCACTAAGGCCATGGTCTTCTTACCGGTGAAGGGATTTGTAACACAAGAAAGAAATAAGAGTACAGTACCAAATAGTACTAATTTGTTCTTTAAGTTCATTATTAATGGTTTAAATTATAACTATGCCTAAATTTACAAAAACCGTTCCTTTTTTTATTCGATGTTGATAATATTATCAAGAGCGCGTTTCGACCAAGTCCATATAAATCAGATAATGTGTATTTCGAAAAATTATCAGTAAGTTCTTGTTGATGGTTTCGTCATAACTCAAACATTATTATTGATTATCTTTACCTTAAAAACACTATGAAAAACATTCTTTCAATTATCGCGACAATTCTACTGATTGGTTGCCAAGGAAAAGCACAAGAAGCAAAGGAGAAAAAGGTTTATGAAATCACAAAAACCGATGCAGAATGGAAAGCCCAACTTACAGATAAGCAATATTATGTCCTAAGGCAAGCTGGAACTGAACGCCCTTTTACCAGCGAACTTCTTAATAACAAGCAAAAAGGCACTTATGTATGCGCAGCATGCCAAACCCCTCTATTCAAGAGCGAAAATAAATTCAAGTCCGGAACAGGATGGCCAAGCTTTGACCGTGAGATCAAGGGAAATGTAGAATTCTCAACAGATTATAATATAGGTGTGGCCAGAACCGAAGAACATTGCGCAGTTTGTGGCGGGCATTTAGGTCATGTATTCAATGACGGACCAAGCGAAACAACAGGACAGCGGCATTGTATAAATGGGGCTGCCCTAAAATTCATTCCTGATAATCAGTAAATTGGTAATCACTGGTAAAATCACTTGCCTAATTTTATTTTTCTAGATTAGGTTTCGTAAATTCGTGGCTTCAATTCACCCTATAAATATTAACTCATGAGTAAATACGATATCATTGTTCTTGGAAGCGGTCCTGGTGGTTATGTTACTGCTATCCGGGCGTCACAGTTAGGTTTTAAGACTGCCATTGTTGAAAAGGAAAGCTTAGGTGGTGTTTGCTTGAATTGGGGCTGTATCCCAACAAAAGCCTTGTTGAAATCTGCTCAGGTATTCGATTACCTAAAACATGCTGAGGATTATGGGCTTAAGGTCAATGAGTATGATAAGGATTTTGATGCCGTAGTTAAAAGAAGCCGAAATGTTGCGGATGGCATGAGCAAGGGTGTACAATTTCTCATGAAAAAGAACAAGATCGATGTTCTCAATGGATTTGGAAAGGTCAAGGTAGGCAAGAAAGTTGATGTGACCGCTGAAGATGGGAAAACTACGGAACACGAAGCAGACCATATCATTATTGCTACTGGAGCACGTTCAAGGGAATTACCTAGCTTGCCTCAAGATGGCAAGAAAGTGATCGGTTATCGTGAAGCCATGACCCTAGATAAGCAACCAAAGAAAATGATCGTTGTTGGTTCAGGGGCCATAGGAATTGAATTCGCCTATTTCTACAATACGATGGGCACAGAAGTAACAGTTGTTGAGTTCTTACCAAACATTGTTCCGGTTGAGGATGAAGAGGTTTCAAAGCAGCTTGAAAGAACATTCAAGAAATCTGGTATCAAGATAATGACATCTGCTGAAGTGACTTCAGTCGACACTTCAGGAAAAGGAGTCAAAGCAACCGTTAAGACTAGCAAAGGAGAAGAACAATTAGAAGCAGATATCGTCCTATCTGCAGTAGGCATAAAATCCAATATCGAGAATATCGGTCTTGAAGAGTTGGGCATAGCAACGGATCGTGACAAGATCCTTGTCAATGATTATTATCAGACCAACATCCCAGGATATTATGCCATTGGTGATGTTACTCCAGGCCAAGCACTGGCTCATGTCGCATCTGCTGAAGGTATCCTTTGTGTTGAGAAGATCGCAGGGCATCATGTTGAACCATTGGACTATGGCAACATACCAGGTTGTACGTATTGTATGCCTGAAATTGCCAGTGTGGGCTTAACAGAGAAACAAGCAAAGGAAAAAGGATACGATTTAAAGGTTGGTAAATTTCCATTTTCAGCATCTGGAAAGGCAAGTGCATCAGGTAACAAAGATGGTTTCGTGAAGGTGATCTTTGATGCCAAGTATGGCGAATGGCTAGGTTGCCATATGATTGGCGTTGGTGTTACAGACATGATCGCAGAGGCAGTTCTTGGAAGGAAACTTGAAACTACAGGTCATGAAGTCTTAAAGGCGGTGCACCCTCATCCAACTATGAGTGAAGCAGTCATGGAAGCTGTAGCCGATGCCTACGACGAGGTGATCCATTTATAATCCATGATCTCTTCTCTACTCCAATCCGATATCGGTAAGTTTAGAATAGTTGCCTTCCTTGAAGGAATTTCTTATTTATTCTTGGCAATAACGATGTACTATAAATATGTGCATGCTATAGGTTTGCCAAATAAGATCGTTGGCATGTTCCACGGTATTTTATTCATAATCTATGTTGTACTGGCCTTTAGACTTAGAAAGAAGTACGATTGGTCATTTTCGAAATTTGCGATCATTCTAATAGCATCTTTGATTCCTTTTGGGACATTTTATATAGACTATAAATATCTCAGAATCGACTATACAAAACTTTGAATTGCCAACTCATAACTCTGCAATCCAAATCCTAGGATAACGCCTTGGGCGTTTGGTGAAATGAACGAATGATGACGGAAGTCCTGTCGAGCATAGGTATTGGAGATATGGACTTCAACAACAGGTGTTTCTATCGCCTTTACGGCATCACCGATACCCACAGACGTATGCGTATATGCCGCTGCATTAAGGATGATGCCATGGAAACTAAATCCAACTTCATGCAGTTTATCAATGATCTCTCCCTCAATATTTGATTGAAAATAATCAATTTCAAAATCAGAATATTTTTGTTTTAAAGAATTAAAAAATTCAACAAAAGTTTGATTTCCATAAATCTCTGGCTCTCTTTTACCAAGAAGATTAAGATTTGGACCATTTATGATGATTAATTTCTTCATGTGGTAAATGTATCAAATAAAGGAGCAAAAAAAAAAAGAGGCCAAAAGGCCTCTCTTCTTTTTTAGGGAATTATGTCCGTTTAAAATGATCTTCGATAACCCACACCGAGCCAAGAAAATGAAACACCATCTCCACTAACAGTTCTGAAATCCAAGGTAATGGCGTTTGCTTCGTCAAATTTATAAACCAATGCTGGTCTGTAATAAAAATCTCCACCTCCACCTGATCCAGCATTTATAGCATAACCAATGTCTCCACCAAAAGATACAGATTCAGAGGCATTGAAATAAATCGAACCTGCAACTGGGATGAATTGAAAATCATCAAAGCCGTCCTCACCAAAGGCATGGGTATATCCTGAAGCAACACCTGCATCAAAATCATCAGAAAGTTCAAATAGATAGCCCAGATCTACTGCAATAGAAAAGGTTGTAAAATCGGCAGAATCACCAATTGGAAATCCAGGTTGAATACCACCGTAAAAATGACCATTTTTATCCCGATCAACTCCAACTTGGGCATTGACGGTTAATCCAAATACTGCTAATGCAGCAAATACTACTAGTTTTTTCATTGTGTTTGATATTAAGATTAATTGATTAACAAATTTTTCATAAAATTATCGATATTTTCTCTATATTGACTATCAAATGCATATTTTACCGACCAAATGCAATTATTAAATTCAGATTTATAATAATGGATTGTTTTAATTGATTATTGCATTTGCAATATTAGCACAACGACTAATGGCTTAACATGATATATATCAGTTATTTAATTAAAATTCTATAGGTTATTCCTCAGGAATTTTTTCAATTATAGTAGCCCTTTTATTTTGTTATTTTTACGAGGATGAATTGGCAACAAGCTTTAAAGGATTACCAGGATTATCTTAAAATAGAGAGAGGCCTGTCTGGTAATTCTATTCTTAACTATTCAAGAGACGTCTCGAAACTTATCGAATTCTTGGATGTCAATGAAATCAGAATAAACCCCATCAAAATTAACCAAGACACTATTAAGG
>JABDMQ010000236.1 GCA_013001365.1 Flavobacteriaceae bacterium | reverse complement strand
CCAAGATGGTTCGAGAGCCTTGTCCTTGACGACCTTCAAAATTCCTGTTTGAAGTCGATACGCAATATTCGCCCTGCGGAATCTTATCATCATTCATTGCCAAGCATGCTGAGCACCCTGGTTGACGTAACTTGAATCCCGAGTTCTCGAATATTTCAGAAAGACCTTCTTCATGTATTTGTTTGGCCACCTGCTGCGAGCCTGGGACTATCAATGCATTGACATTGGAAGCCTTTTGTTTTCCTTTGATGTAATCGGCAACCACCCTAAAATCTTCAATTCTGGAATTGGTGCAACTACCGATGAATACGTAGTTAATTGGTTTGTCAATAAGCGATTCACCTGCAGTGAATCCCATATATTCCAGAGATTTCTTGAAAGAATCTGAATCTTCGACGGGAATGTTGCCATTGATCTTGATGCCCATTCCTGGATTGGTGCCATAGGTTACCATAGGTTCGATATCGGCAGCATCAAAATGGTATTCCTTATCGAAAACCGCATCATCGTCTGATGGCAGTGTTTTCCAATAAGCTATTTTTTTATCTAGTTCTAGACCTTTCGGAGCAAATTCTCGTCCGGTAACATAATCAAATGTAGTCTGGTCTGGAGCGATCATGCCGCCACGAGCACCCATTTCAATGCTCATATTGCAAACGGTCATTCTTCCTTCCATGCTCATGTCCTCAAAGACATCACCAGCATATTCACAGAAATAACCAGTGCCTGCATTGGTGCCTATTTGCGAAATTATATAAAGGATAACATCTTTTGGAAGTACGCCATTTTTCAATTTCCCATTGACTGATACCCTTAAACTCTTGGGTTTTTTCAACAACAGACATTGACTTGCGAATACTTGGGCCACTTGACTTGTGCCGATACCAAAGGCAATGGTGCCGAATGCTCCATGAGTTGAGGTGTGGCTATCACCACACACGATGGTCATTCCTGGTTGGGTTATTCCCAATTCAGGAGACATGACATGCACTATGCCATTGTATTTATGTCCTAGTCCGTAAAGCGTGATATTGTTTTTATTGCAATTCTCAGAAAGCTGTTTGAGCTGATTTCTCGAAAGTGCATCCTTAACAGGAAGGTGTTGGTCTATTGTTGGTGTATTATGATCCGCTGTTGCCACGATCTTGTCTGGACGTGCAATTGGAATGTTGCGCTCTTCCAGTTCGTTGAAGGCTTGTGGGCTCGTAACTTCGTGAATTAGATGTTTGTCTATGTACAGTATTTGCGGGCCGTTTTCAATTGTATCGACCACATGAGCATCCCATACCTTATCAAACAATGTCTTGCCCATTTAAATCGAATTAATTTGTTGAAACACTTTACTTGTTTCAATGATCTCATGAATATCATTATCCTCGATCTCCTTCTTTTTGTCAGCAAAATTCAAGAAGTTCTCATAAACAGAATCCAATTGAAGTTTGGTTAATTCGTAACCCACTTTCTTCGCTCGATATGCCAAAGCAGCTCTTCCACTTCGTGCTGTCAATACTATGGCAGATTCTGTCACACCAACATCCTTAGGATCTATGATCTCGTAAGTTTCTCTATTCTTTATTACGCCATCTTGATGAATACCTGAACTATGCGCAAAGGCATTTGCACCTACAATAGCTTTGTTTGGTTGCACATATACACCCATACTATCGGACACCAATTGACTCATTCCATAAAGCATGGATGTATTGATATTAGTATCGAGATTTAAATAAGGATGCTGTTTCAAAATCATCACCACTTCCTCCAGAGAGGTGTTTCCTGCACGTTCTCCAATGCCATTAATAGTACACTCTATCTGTCGTGCACCATTGATCACTCCTTCAATGGAGTTTGCCGTTGCCAGTCCAAGGTCATTATGACAATGGCATGAGAGTATTGCTTTATCAATGCCTTTGACGTTCTCCTTGAGGTACTTGATCTTCGCACCGTATTCACTTGGAAGACAATAGCCTGTGGTATCTGGAATGTTAAGTACAGTTGCGCCTGCCTTGATAACTTCTTCACAAACCTTGGCCAAGAAATCATTGTCTGTTCTTCCGGCATCCTCGGCATAGAATTCAACATCTTCAACAAACGATTTCGCTAAAGAAACTGCTCCAACGGCACGTTCTATGATCTGGTCTCGAGATGCATTGAATTTGTGTTTTATATGCGAATCGGAAGTTCCTATTCCAGTATGAATCCTAGGAGCCACGGCAAACTTTAATGCCTCTGCTGCCACCTTGATATCATTTTCAACAGCTCTTGTTAGACCACAAACTGTTGCGGTCTTAACGACTTTCGATATTTCAGTCACTGAATTGAAGTCACCAGGACTTGAAACAGGGAATCCTGCTTCAATAACATCTACACCAAGTTCATCAAGCTGTTCTGCTATAATCAATTTTTGTTCTGTATTGAGTTTACAGCCAGGAACTTGCTCGCCATCACGTAGCGTTGTATCGAAAATTTTTACCTTGTCTTTTGACATTATGCTTGAATATATTTTCTTGTTGTAATACGAATTTATATTTTGGTAATAGATATCGATATTTAGTATTATTTTGAAATACGATGCCCAACACATTAAAACTAATATAAATAACTGATATTCAATTAGATATAAATAAAATTGCTAGATGACTAAGGATCAAAAAGATAACCTCTTTCTTTTGGTGAAATCGCTTACAAAATCAGAAAAGCGACAATTCAAGTTATATGTTGGTCGTTTAGGGGTAAATACGGATTCTAAATTCTTGAAGCTTTTTAACCTTTTGGATAAGTCTTCGGTCTATGACGAGGCATTGATCTTAAAGAGCGGTATAGTCAAGAAGCAACAACTTGCCAATGTCAAGGCGCATCTATATAAACAGGTGTTGATTAGCTTGAAACTCAATCCATCTCATCAGAATATTAGGTCACAGATTCGCGAACAACTCGACTTTGCCTCAATCCTTTATCATAAGGGTTTGTATAAACAGAGTTTGAAGATCTTGGACAAATCCAAGGAATTGGCCATACAGAACGAAGAAAAAAACCTGGCCTACGAAATAGTGGAGTTGGAGAAAATCATCGAAACCCAATACATAACAAGAAGTATTAGTGGTAGGGCAGACGAATTATCGATTCAAGCTAAAGAGCTAAGTGAAGCAAATGTTATAACGAGTAAGCTATCTAATCTATCGTTACAGCTATACAGTATTTTCTTGAAAACCGGATATGCCAAGAATGTAGATGAAGGCAAGAAGATTACAGAATATTTCAATAATCGGTTGCCGAAATATGATTTCAAGAAACTAGGTTTTAGGGAGAAATTGTGGTTATATAAAGCCTTTCTATGGTACAGTTTCTTGATGCAGGATTTCAAGAATTGCTATAAATATGGATTGAAATGGGTCAATCTCTTTTATGATAACCCTAAAATGATTCAACTCAATCCGGTGTTCTTCCTTAAGGGTAATAATTACCTATTGGAATCGCTCTTCTTCATAAAGAACCTTGATAAATTCCGGGAGGCATTGATCAAACTTGAGACAATGGTTGCTGATGAGTCCTTTCCCAAGGATGAAAATGTTGAAGCCCTTTCATTTCTTTACTTGAATCTGAATAAGTTGAACTTGTACTTCATTGATGGAAATTTTGAAGAAGGATTAGAGATCATTCCTGAAATTGAAAAGGGATTGCAAGATTTCAGGAATCGCATTGATGAGCATCACACCATGACGTTCTATTATAAATTTGCCAGTATGCATTTTGGTGCAGGAAACAATAAGGAATGCATTCATTATTTGGACAAGATCATCTCAAATAGGTCCTTGACCATGCGCGAGGATTTACTTTGCTTCTCAAGAGTATTGAATTTGGTAGCTCATTATGAAGCTGGACTTGATTATCATTTAGAGAGCCTTCTGAGAAGCACGTATAAATTCTTGATCAAGATGGACGATCTCTATGAAGTCCAGAATGAGATGATAAAATTCATTAAGGGACTTCAAGATATTTACCCCCAAGACCTCAAGAAAGCATTTGCAAAACTCCATGAAAGGCTAAAGGTCTATGAAGACCATCCATACGAAAGAAGGGCCTTTCTTTACTTGGATATTCTCTCATGGCTCGAAAGCAAAATTGAGAACAAACCCGTTGCTGAAATCATCAAGAATAAATATTTGGCAGAATTCGCATAGGCCTTTTGAGGATTCAACAAAAAAAAGATATTTTTCGAAAAAAGTTTGGATATTAAATTTTTCTGTTGCAATATTTGTGCTCACAAAGTTCAAAAACTTATTGAAGTGTTATCAAGAAAGGTGGAGGGAATAGACCCGCTGAAGCCTTAGCAACCCTTTAAATTCATTAAAGAAGGTGCTAAATTCTACTTGAAGGAGCGAATCATTTCTCGCTATTTTAGATAGATAACTCAAACCTAGTTACTCATCTGTGACTAGTATTTCTTTATAACATTTTTCTTTTAAGTACGCTTTAATCAGCGCATTTGACTTTTGGTTTAATTTATTTATTAACTCAAAAACAAGAAAAATGAGTACACAAAAATTCGCAACCAAAGCGTTGCACGCTGGACACGATGTCCAAGAAAATGGTGGCACAAGAGCAGTGCCTATTTATCAATCTACTGCCTATGTCTTCAATGACTCGGATCATGCAGCCAATCTATTTGCATTGGCCGAAACCGGGAACATTTACACTAGGATCAATAATCCGACCAACGACATCTTGGAGCAGCGTCTTGCAGCACTTGAAGGAGGAATTGCAGCAGTGGTAACTGCTTCAGGTACATCCGCCATTGCTACGTCGTTATTGACACTTTTAAAAGCTGGCGACCATATTGTGGCTTCAAACAGTTTGTATGGTGGTACCTACAACCTCTTGAGTGTTACATTGCCTAGGCATGGGATTACAACAACATTTGTAGATCCTTCAAATCCTGAGAATTTCAATAAAGCAGCTCAAGAAAATACCAGAGCTTTCTTTATCGAATCGCTTGGAAATCCGAAGTTGGATGTTTTGGATATCGAAGCTATCTCCAAAGAGGCAAAGGCGTATAAAGTGCCTTTGATCGTAGACAACACAGTTGCTACGCCTTATTTGCTGAACCCAATAGAATATGGTGCTAACATTGTTATTCATTCATTGACCAAATACATAAATGGTAATGGGACTGCCTTAGGAGGCGTCATTATTGATGCTGGAACATTTGATTGGACCAACGGAAAGTTTCCTGAATTTACAGAGCCTTCAGCTGGCTATCACGGACTTGTATATAGCGAAGCACTGGAAGCAGCGGCGTTCATTGCGAAGGTACGTATTGAAGGATTACGTGATTATGGAGGTGCTTTGAGCCCCTTCAATGCATTTCAGATCATACAAGGACTGGAAACTTTGGAACTGAGAGTCCAAAAGCATAGTGAAAATGCACTTGAATTGGCCAAATGGTTACAAGTACAACCTGAAGTAGAATGGGTGAACTATCCTGGACTTCAGAATAGCAAATACAAGGAATTAGCGGAAAAATATCTTCCAAAAGGACAAAGCGGCATTGTGACCTTTGGTGTAGAAGGAGGGTACGATTCTGCAAAGACCATTGCAGATACTACAAAGGTGTTTTCCTTGTTGGCAAATATTGGTGATACCAAATCACTGATCATTCACCCAGCGAGTACGACACATCAGCAATTAAGCGATGAAGCTCAGGAAGCTACAGGTGTAAGTAAGGACTTAATACGTCTTTCAGTTGGTATCGAGAATATCGATGACTTGAAAGCGGACCTAAAGGAAGCTTTTGCTGTGGTCAGGAAAAATGTATTACAAAATTAATTTTAGTTAGTGAAGCAAGTTGAGAACACCATGTCCGATTGAATAGGACATGGTCTCAAGTTAATTCCATCTAAACATAAAAAACAAAAAGATGAGTGATTTAAAATTCAGTGTGCAAGGCAAAAGTGCTTCTGCAACACAATTCAAGGCAAATACAAGACAATTCACCTTAGTAGTAGATGAACCTGAAGCTTTAGGAGGAACAGATGAGGACGCCAACCCTGTTGAATATATATTGGCTGGTTTTGCGGGCTGTGCCAATGTTATTGGGCATATCGTTGCCAAAGAACTTGGTTTCACGATTAGGAGCCTCAAGATCGAAGTATATGGAGAATTGAACCCTAAAAGATTCTTGGGAGCATCCTACAATGAAAGAGCAGGATTCAAGGCCATAAGCCTTAATCTCATTCCAGATACAGATGCGAGTATCGAGACTTTGGCCAAATGGCTTCAGATCGTTGAGGAAAGATGTCCAGTTAAGGATAACCTTCAAAATAAAACACCAGTGAAGATCGCTGTTGAAAAAGATTATACGCTTAAAGCATAAATGCAAGAACTACAATACATAAGAATTCCAGAATATGTTACCGAAAGTGGTAAGGCAACACCTATCGTGTTGTCTTACCAGACTTTTGGTAGGCCTTTGCATGATGCGCCCATTGTCCTAGTTAACCATGCTCTGACAGGAAATTCTAATGTTATTGGAGAAAACGGTTGGTGGAACGACCTTATTGGAGCAAATAAGTGTATTAGCACTGATGATTATACGATTCTTTCCTTCAATATTCCTGGCAATGGATACGATGGCCAACCAAATCATTTAATTGAGAATTACAAGGATTTTGTTGCAAGGGATATTGCAAAAATATTCTCTCATGGCCTTAAGCAACTTAATGTCAATAATATTTTTGCTGTTATAGGCGGATCGGTTGGCGGTGGTCTCGCATGGGAATTAGCAGTATTGAAACCTGATCTTGTTCAGAACTTGATTCCGATCGCTGCAGATTGGAAATCCACTGATTGGTTAATTGCCAATTGCCATATACAAGATAGTATCCTAAACAATTCGAGCAATCCGTTGTACGATGCAAGAATGCATGCCATGACCTTGTATCGAACCCCTGAATCCTTTACACAGAAATTCCAAAGAAGTGAGAGAGATGATAAATTATATAATGTGGAAAGTTGGTTGAACTACCATGGTAATGTGCTGACAAATAGGTTTCAATTGTCGGCTTATAAACTCATGAACCAGGTTTTACGAACTATAGATATTACACGAAGTGAAAATGAATTCTTGGATTTGGCTTCTGAGATATCGTCCAACATTCATATCATCACCATTAACTCTGACCTATTTTTCAAACCAGAAGAAAATTGGAGTACATATGTAGAATTGAAAAGTGTAAAGAAAAATATTTCCATAAGTGAAATAAAATCCATTCATGGTCACGACGCATTCTTGATAGAATTCGATCAGTTATCTGCATTCTTGAATCCTATATTTAACGACGTATTGTTGGAGAATGAATCACGAATTTCGAAGGTTTTTGAATCATAGATAATGGCAGAGCAAAACTCATTCGAAACGGAAGCTATAAGGACACAAATAGAAAGGAGTCAATTCCTTGAACATTCCAATCCGTTGTATCTCACTTCAAGCTTTGTGTTTGAGGATGCAGAAGATATGCGAGCTTCTTTCGCAGAGGAAAAACAACGTAATATCTATAGTCGGTTTACCAATCCAAATACCTCAGAGTTCATTGAGAAACTTTGTAAGATGGAAGGTGCTGAAGGCGGATATGCTTTTGCAAGTGGTATGTCTGCTGTGTTTTCAACCTTTGCCGCTCTACTTAATTCGGGAGATCATATCGTGTCTTCAAGGAGCGTATTTGGGTCAACACACGGCTTGTTCACCAAATTCTTGCCTAAATGGAATATTACAACGAGTTACTTTAAAGTCAATGAATGCCACAATATTGAAAGTCTGATTCAGCCAAATACTAAAATATTATATGCCGAATCACCAACAAATCCGGCAGTTGACATTTTGGACCTAGAATTATTGAATACCATTGCTAAAAAACATGATTTACTTCTGGTCATAGATAACTGTTTTGCTACACCTTACTTGCAAAAACCAATTCAATTTGGTGCAGACTTGGTAATACATTCAGCGACTAAACTAATAGATGGTCAAGGTCGTGTACTAGGCGGTGCAACAGTCGGCAAAGCAGAGCTGATAAGAGAAATATATTTGTTTTCAAGAAATACAGGGCCTTCATTGTCTCCGTTTAACGCTTGGGTCTTGTCAAAGAGTTTAGAAACTCTGGCCGTAAGAGTAGAAAAGCATTGTCAGAACGCACTAATTATTGCTGAATTCCTTGAAAATCATAAACAAGTAGAAAAAGTAAAATACCCATTTCTAAGATCCCATCCACAATATGAGATAGCTAGAAAGCAGATGAAATTAGGAGGCAATGTTGTGGCCTTTGAGATCAATGGAGGCTTAAATGCAGGAGAGAAATTCCTTAACCGAATTAAACTATTATCGCTTTCTGCCAATCTGGGAGATACTAGAACAATTGTAACTCATCCTGCTTCAACCACGCATAGTAAATTGTCGGAAGAAGATAGATTAGAAACAGGTATTACCGACGGATTGGTAAGGATATCTGTTGGGCTTGAACATAGTGATGATATAATAAACGATTTGAATCAAGCTTTGAACTAAATTCATTGAAAATGAAAAATATTAACCTAGAAGAAAGAAATAAAGAATTAAAGTACAAGACTCCTGAAGAAATAATTGACTGGGCTCTTTCACTTTCCAACAGAAGGATCGTAACAACGAGTTTTGGCGTTTACTCAGCAGTATTGTTAAATACATTTTATAGAACAGATAAAGAAATCGATGTCATTTGGTGCGATACGGGTTTTAATATGCCGGAAACATATCAGCATGCAAATCATTTAATAAAAAGATTCAATCTAAATATAAACATGTATGTTCCTGAAAAAAGCACGGAATTCATTAAATCAAGATTGGGCATACCGACCATAGGTGACCCTAAGTTTGAGGAATTTACAGAAATAGTGAAATTAGAACCATTCAAGAGAGCACTTAAAGAACATCAGCCTGAAGTATGGTTCACTAATATTAGGGTAAGACAAACTGAATATAGGAACTCTCTTGATATTTTGAGTTTGAGCAAAGAAGGCATATTAAAGGTAAGCCCTTTTTATTACTGGTCTGATAAGGAATTGGATGATTATCTTTCTGAGAATGGGCTACAAAAAAATGAGACTTATTTCGATCCAACCAAGGCACTTATCAATAGAGAGTGTGGAATTCATTTACAATAAAAAAACAAGTAATGGACATAGATAACAAATTCGAAGGCATAAAAGAGCATTTAGACAATGCTGCCATAGTGCTGGATGTAAGAACAAAGGAAGAATATGATGATGGTCATGTTGAAAATTCAGTACATATTGTATTAGATGAGCTGAAAGACAAGATCGAGTACTTAAAGGAGTTAGAAAGACCAATTATTACATGTTGCAGAAGTGGTGCAAGAAGTGAGCGTGCCAAAGAGATATTAATTGAATATGATGTAGATGCAATAAATGGCGGGCCTTGGCAAAACGTAGATAATTTTCTTTAAATTAGAATATGGTTACTAAATTTTTTTAAGAATCAATTAATACGTTTATTTGCGCCATTGTTCTTAAAAAGATTGATTGTTATCACGAAAGGTGGAGGGATTAAGACCCATTGAAACCTTAGCAACCCTTTACTTTAAAGAAGGTGCTAAATTCTACTGCGAAATGCAGAAAGATAACGGAAAGATTTCCACGCTCTTTTCCTGATAACATAACTTAAAAATATCAGGAATGTCCGACATTCAACAAGAAATACAAAAACGTATCCTAGTGCTAGATGGTGCCATGGGTACCATGCTTCAACGCTATGATTTTTCCGAAGAGGATTTTCGAGGTGAGCGTTTCAAGGACTATCCGTCTTCCTTAAAAGGAAATAATGATTTGTTGTCATTAACACAACCTGAAGCCATTGCCGCAGTGCATAAGAAGTACTTAGAAGCAGGAGCAGATATTATCGAAACCAATACCTTTTCG
>JABDMQ010000234.1 GCA_013001365.1 Flavobacteriaceae bacterium | reverse complement strand
CTATAGCCCATATTGTTCAAGGCCCCTGAATTTACATTCACGAATTTTAAGTCATCGGTTTTAAAAATGTATATCTCATTCAATGATTGATTGAATATCTTGGACCAATGCTTCAGTTCTTGTTCTGCCGCTTTACGAACTGTAATATCAATGACCAATGCCATGACATAGTTCTTGTCGTATATCGAAAATGGATTTAATCCTGCTTCAACAGGGAATGTCGTTCCATCCTTCCTTGCTCCAAAGATATCACGACCTTGGCCCATCCGACGACGTGTTTGTTTTTTCATGAAACCATCAACATGTTTGCCATGATCTGAATGATAGTTTCTTGGGATAAGGATATTGAGGGGTTTTTTTAAAAGATCTCCTTTTTTATAACCAAACATTTTCAAGGCAGATTGATTTACCTCAACTATGTTCTGTTCTTCATCCACTATGACAACACCTTCAGAGACGGCTCCTAGCAGTACATTGAATATATCTTGATCTTGTTTGAACATCAATGAATTAAAAGTATTGTTTTACTTGGCATGAATCATAAAATTACACTTATTTTCATTAATAATGATTTATATCATAATTGATTAACTGCAATTCGTTTAGCTTTGATAATTATGGGCTCAACAACAGAAAACACAGTCGAATTTTACCAAAATCTTGGTAAATTATTCTATGCTATTGCCGCTTCAGACAATAACGTTAATGAATTGGAGATTCTGGCATTGAAAAGAATCGTAAAGACAGAATGGTCTTCCTTTGAAGATGCTTCTCAAATTGTAGACGTATTCGATTGGCTAAATGTAGATCAAGAATACGATGCAGATATTTGTTTCAAGAATTTTATCGCCTTCAAACATAGGAATGAACAAATGTTTCCAGATAGCACAAAACAACTTATTTCTAAGACAGCAAATGAAATAGCATCAAGTTTCGCTGGCCGGAATAAGTCCGAACTGATTATGCTGGCTAGACTTGACCTAGAATTCAAGAACGAAGATGAAAAGTAAATTTAGCTCAATAATCAATTCTGAGGTGCCAGTTCTAGTAGACTTCCATGCAGATTGGTGTGGACCATGCAAGATGCTTGCTCCTATCCTGAAACAAGTAAAGGAAGAAATGGGTGATAACATAAAGATCATCAAGATCGATGTGGACAAGAACCAACCCTTGGCCTCCAAATACCAAGTAAGAGGTGTCCCGACCATGCTTTTATTTAAAGATGGCAAGCAATTATGGAGGCAATCGGGAGTCATTCAAAAAAATGATATTATTCAGATTATCAAGTCTAAAGTGGCATGAAGATCAACAATTATATAGACTATACCTTACTCTCTGCCACGGCAACACCTTCTGACATAAAAAAACTTTGTACGGATGCAAATACCCATGATTTCCATGCGGTATGTGTAAATGGACATTACACAGGTCTTGCCAACATTGCATTGAGCAACTCGAAGGTTAAAGTTGCTTCTGTTATAGGATTCCCATTAGGGGCCATGTCTACAAAATCAAAACTATATGAAGCTCAAGAATGTATTTCTGATGGTGCTGACGAAATTGATATGGTCATGAATATAGGAGTCTTTAAGTCCAAGGATTATAAATTCGTTCAAAATGAGATTGAAACGATCAAGAAGGCAATTGGCATGAATACCTTGAAGGTCATAGTAGAAACATGCTATTTGAATAATGAAGAGCTGAAAACAGCCTGTGAAATTGTCTTGAATTCCGGAGCCGATTTCATAAAGACGTCAACAGGTTTTGGTACTGCAGGAGCAACCTTAGAAAATGTAGCTGTCATGAAAGAAATGGTTGGCGATAAATTAAAGATAAAAGCATCTGGAGGAATCAAGAATACAGAAACCGCTAAGAAGTACATCGAACTGGGTGTTTCGAGAATCGGCACCTCCACAATTATCCTAAACGACTGAACATGAGTACACATATTGAAGCCAAAAAGGGTGAAATAGCTGAAACCGTGTTACTGCCAGGCGATCCCATGAGGGCCAAATGGATAGCTGAAACCTTTTTAAAAAACAGTAGATGCTATAACGATGTACGTGGTATGTTAGGATTTACTGGAACTTTTAATGGTAAGTCTGTCTCCGTGCAAGGTACTGGGATGGGCATCCCATCTGCCTTGATATATTGTCACGAATTGATCAATGAATATGGCGTTAAGAACCTTATTCGCGTTGGCTCCACTGGCTCCTATCAAAAGGATGTTAAAATACGTGACATCGTCATTGCCATGGCCGCTTCTTCAACTTCAGGCATCAATAATTCACGGTTTATCAATGCAGACTACTCTCCTACTGCAAATTATGAACTTTTCATGAAGGCAGCATTGTATGCACGAGAACATAATATTCCTATTAAAGCGGGCAACGTACTTTCTGCTGACGAATTCTATGAAGATGACTTCGACTCTTATAAAAAATGGGCGGATTTCGGTGTTCTATGCGTTGAAATGGAAACCGCAGGTTTGTATACTATTGCGGCGAAATTCAATGTCAAGGCCCTGTCAATCCTTACGGTTTCAGACTCGCTAGTGACCAAAGAACGTACATCGGCAGACGATCGTGAAAGCACCTTCAGGACGATGGTCGAAATTGCATTAGGCACCCTAGAATAAAGCCCATTAACATTATTTACTTCCTAATGGCACTAAATCGGTCTTGATTCTCTGACCAATATCATTTTAACGGAACATCATCTGCAATACTTTTATCATACTTTATGAAATACATATTTTTAATACTGCTAATCATCATTAGTTCCTGTTCCAATGAGCAGGACAAAATACAGCCCCAAGAGAGGGACCTGACCGAATCGGTTTATTCTTCCGTAACCATTCAACCTGATAGTTCTTATCAAGTGCATGCCATAGTGGCTGGTATTTTGGACATCAATTTAGTAGAGGAAGGCGATCTTGTAAAAAAAGACCAACCAATCATCGAGATAATAAATAATGCACCAAAACTCAATACACAGAATGCCAAATTAGCGCTGGATCTAGCAAAAGAAAATTACTATGGTAGTGCAGCAATATTAAGTGGAATCGAAGAAGAAATAGCTGCTGCTAAACTGAAATTAAGCAATGATTCAATAAATTTCTTTAGGCAAAAAAACCTATGGGAACAGAAAATAGGATCAAAGGTTGATTACGATAACCGAAAGCTCAACTACGACTTGTCTCAAAACAACCTTGATCTTCTTAGGAGCAAATACAATAGAACAAAAAATGAATTGCTCACGGCTGTTAAACAAGCCCAAAACAGTTATCAGGCCTCATTAATCAATACAAAGGATTTCTCCGTGAAAAGCAAGATGAACGGGAAAGTATATGCATTGTACAAAGAACCTGGCGAAAGCGTCAATACTACTCAACCTCTAGCATCCATAGGGAGCGCGACCAATTTCGTAATAGAATTGCTCATAGATGAAGTCGATATCGTAAGAGTCAAAAGGGACCAGGAAGTCTTGATCAATCTTGATGCCTACAGCAATAACATCTTCAAGGGAAAAGTCTCTAAGATCTATCCAAAGAAAGATGAACGCAATCAGACCTTTAAAGTCGAAGGGCGTTTCGTTCAGCTTCCTGATGTACTTTATCCAGGGCTTTCTGGAGAAGGCAACATAATAATCGCTAGAAAAGACAACGTCCTTACTATACCCAAAGAATACCTTATCGACAATGACAAAGTTCGCACTGAAGATGGAATTGTTGATATTGCGATAGGGCTTCAAAACCTAGAATACGTCGAAGTACTCTCCGGCATTACAAAGGACACCTATATACTCAAACCGGAGGAATGACTAATTGGAAAGTGATATTGAATATTGCCAAGACGCATTTGCTCACCAAGATCAAGCAAACATCTACGGCCGCCCTAGGTGTCACTTTTGGTATAGGCGCCTATATCACCTTAGTATGTTTCATGACAGGACTGAATGGCATGCTTGACGACCTGATCTTGAACCAGACACCTCATGTTCACATATACAATGAAATAGAACCTTCAAAGGAGCAACCTATCGCCTTATACGATGAGTTCAAGAATAGCTTCAATGTGGTTCACTCCATAAAGCCTAAGCTTACACAGAAAAAAATACATAATGCCTTACCCATCATTAAATACCTCGAAGAAGACGAAAACGTTCGAGGCGTTCTTCCTCAGGTAAAAACTCAGATATTCTATATAGCAGGATCAATTGAATTAGGTGGTAATTTAACCGGTATCAATCCTATAGATGAAGAACGATTGTTCAATATGGGCGATTACATCGTCGAAGGATCTGCAGAAGCGCTTCAAAATACAGATAATGGAATTTTACTTGGTATTGGCATAGCTGAGAAGATGTCATTACACGTTGGAGATCGTATACAGATAAGTCCGATTTCTGGCGAGGTCTTCCCCCTTAAGATCGTTGGTTTCTATCAAAGTGGCATTGCAGACCTAGATGCCATACAGAGTTTTACCAACGTTAAATCTGTTCAACGCATACTTGGAGAAGCGGAGAACTACATAACAGATATCAATGTGAAACTCCATGACATCGAGCAAGCTGTACCGTTATCCAAAAAAATAGAGCAACAATTCAACTTAAAGGCGATTGACATCAAGACTGCCAATGCACAGTTTGAAACCGGAACCACCATAAGGAACCTTATTACCTATGCCGTCTCTATTACACTGCTTATTGTTGCCGGATTCGGAATTTATAATATCCTCAACATGCTCATCTACGAGAAAATGAATGACATTGCCATACTGAAGGCAACAGGATTTTCGGGCAAGGATGTACAATTGATCTTCATGAGCCAAGCTATGATCATTGGATTTGTAGGCGGTATTCTAGGTTTGGCCATAGGTCTCGGTCTTGCTAGCTTTATAAGCACCATTCCATTTCAAACAGAAGCCTTACCCACAGTAGAAACCTATCCAGTGAATATCCAACCTTTATTCTTTATCATCGGATTTACTTTTGCCATGCTATCAACATTCTTAGCAGGATACTTGCCATCTAAAAAGGCCAAGAAAATAGACCCTGTTCGAATAATAAGAGGACAATGACATGACGACAGTACTCGAAGCAAAAAATATAAACAAATACTTCAGGAAACCTGTATTATTCCATGTAATAAAGGATGTATCCTTTAGGGTGGAGAAAGGAGAATTTGCTTCGATAATGGGTAAGTCCGGATGCGGAAAGTCTACCTTGCTTTATATCCTGTCTACAATGGATACTGATTATGAAGGAGAACTGTTCTTGAACGATGAACTCGTTACAGGACAAAGCAGGCAATATCTTTCCTATCTGCGTAATAAGCACATCGGGTTTGTATTTCAATTCCATTATTTATTATCTGAATTCTCAGTATTGGAGAATGTCATGCTTCCAGCTAAGAAATTAGCAGAAAAATCTTTTGAGGAAATAGAACATAGCGCCATGGAAAAACTGAAGATGCTGAATATCGATCATTTAGGGAGAAAGCGCGCTTCACGAATTTCAGGAGGCGAAAAACAGAGGGTGGCTATAGCAAGGGCATTGATCAATGACCCTTCAATAATCATGGGAGATGAACCAACTGGGAACTTGGATAGTTATAATGCAGAAAATGTATTCAACATTTTCAAGCAATTAAGTGATGAAAAAGGGCTATCACTTTTAGTTGTTACACATGATGAAGATTTTGCAAGCAATACCGATAGGATCATTCAAATGGGCGATGGACGAATTTTATCGTAGGAGCTTAAATAAAAGATGATTAATTTTAGCCAGTACAAACACTATATCGAAAATACATGATAGACGACCTAACAAGGAATTATGGCTATTTATTTGAAGAAGAATTACTTCAAGAGATCAACAAAGTAGGTACCTACAAAGATATTCCTGCAGGTTATAAACTCATTGAAATTGGTGAATACATAAAGTCAATGCCTTTATTGATCAGTGGTGCCATAAAGATCCTGAGAGAGGACGAGAATGGTGACGAATTGGTCTTGTACTTCCTTGAACAAGGTGACACTTGTGCTATGACGTTTTCTTGCTGTCTTGGGGACTCAAAAAGCGAAATCAGGGCAATAGCAGAAACAGATGCAAAGTTGATCATGATACCGGTCCAGAAAATGGAAGAGTGGATGAGTAAATACAAGAGTTGGCAAAAATTCATATTGCAAAGTTATCATGATCGTATGTCTGAATTATTGGATGCAGTGAATTCATTGGCATTTCTGAAAATGGATGAGCGCCTGTTCAATCATCTCAAGGATAAGGCCATGGTAAATCATAATGAAACTATACATGCTACACATCAAGAGATTGCTCGAGACCTGCACACTTCAAGGGTCGTGGTTTCCAGATTGCTGAAATCTTTAGAGAATTCTGGTAAAATCGAACTGCATAGAAATAGCATTAAGGTATTAGAACTATGATCTGTGTAACATAGGTTACCTTTATTGCCTTAATTCTATTTTAGATTTGAGGTATTAAAACTTACTATGGATCCATCACAGATTCTTGGATATATTGGAGCACTACTAATAGGAGTTGTATTAGGATTGATCGGTGGAGGTGGGTCTATTCTAACTGTTCCAATATTTGTCTATTTGATGTATATAAACCCTGTAACAGCAACAGCTTATTCCCTGTTCGTTGTTGGCGCTACTGCATTGGTCGGTGCTTTGAGGAATATACAGAAAGGATTGGTCGACTTTAGAACTGCTATCGTTTTTGCAATACCGGCATTTATAGCTGTTTATGCCACTCGAAAATTCTTGGTTCCAGCAATACCGGATAACCTATTTTCATTTTATGGATTTACGGTCACGAAAGATATCGCGATCATGCTGTTTTTTGCGATCATCATGTTCATTGCATCGATTTACATGATTCGAGACAGAAGCAAGCAACCTCAAGAAGGATTCAAAATAGCCTTTAACTATCCCCTGATTGTGATTGAAGGGATTATTGTTGGTGTCCTTACAGGAATTGTTGGTGCTGGTGGCGGATTCCTTATAATCCCAGCCTTGGTCTTATTGGCCAAACTTCCAATGAAAAAAGCTGTGGCCACTTCCTTATTGATCATTGCAATAAAATCGTTGATAGGGTTTATTGGTGACGTCGAAAATCTAGAGATCGATTGGATCTTCCTATTGGCTTTTACAAGTATCTCTATAATTGGAATCTTCATTGGCATTTATCTATCCAATTTCATCAAAGGAAAGAAACTCAAGAAAGGCTTCGGTTGGTTTGTACTCCTTATGGCCGTTTATATAATTATCAAAGAGCTTACATCCTGATTTCTTAATGTAACATTTGTTACTGTACAAGTTACCTTGCCTTCCTAATTTTGAATTAGCATCTAAAGATCAATAGATTATGAAAATAGAACAAATTTATACAGGCTGTCTGGCACATGCTGCATATTATGTTGAAAGTAAAGGAGAAGCAGCGATATTCGACCCACTGAGAGAAGTACAGCCGTACATTAATAAAGCAAAAGCAGATAACGCAAAGATCAAGTATGTTTTTGAGACTCACTTTCATGCAGATTTTGTATCTGGCCATTTGGACCTAAAGAAAAAAACAGGTGCAGACATTGTATTCGGGCCAACTGCCAAACCTTCATATGAAGCCCTTGTTGCTGAGGATGGAGAGATATTCCAATTAGGAGACTACAAGATAAAAGTGCTTCATACCCCAGGTCATACAATGGAAAGCACAACCTATTTGCTTATTGACGAAAACGATGAGGAACACGGACTCATAACAGGGGACACATTGTTCATTGGCGATGTAGGGCGTCCTGATCTGGCTCAAAAAGTCATTGAAGAATTAACGCCAGAACTTTTAGCAAGCCATTTATACGATTCGTTACGCAATAAGATCATGCCTTTAAGCGACGACCTGATCATATACCCTAATCATGGAGCTGGTTCAGCGTGCGGCAAGAATATGAGCAAGGAAACAACAGATACTTTAGGGCATCAGAAAAAAGTGAATTACGCATTAAGAGCAGATATGACCAAAGAAGAATTCATTAAGGAATTATTGGATGGCCTTACCGCACCTCCAGGGTATTTCCCGCAAAACGTCTTAATGAATATACAAGGCTATGAGAATTTGGATAAAGTAATGGCTAAATCGCAAAATCCACTATCACCTAAGGCATTTGAAGTTGCGGCCAACGAAACAGATGCTGTGGTCTTGGACGTACGAAGTGCAGCTGAATTCGTGAAGGGCCATATCCCACGATCGATCTTCATTGGCATCGATGGTAGTTTCGCTCAATGGGTAGGAGCCTTGATCGTTGATGTTACCCAGCCAATACTTCTGGTAACGTCGGAAGACAGAAAAGAGGAAGTCATAACACGACTTTCTAGGGTTGGATTCGACAATGTGCAAGGCTATTTGGAAGGTAGTTTCGAAGCATGGAAGAATGAAGGAATGGAATACGACACCCTGAATTCTATCGATGCAGAAGAACTCGAAAAAAGATATTCCAAGGTCAATAGGTTTATATTCGATGTACGTAGAGAAGGTGAATACAAGGCCGAACAAGTAGAAGGTGCCATTCTCACTCCTCTAGATTATCTGAATGACCATTTAAGCGAATTCCCTGATGATTCTACCTTCTATCTATATTGTGCTGGAGGCTATCGCTCAGTCATAGCAGCGTCAATTCTAAAAAGCCGAGGGATTCATAACGTTATAAATGTTGCAGGAGGATATGGGGCGATAAGGAAAACAAGAATACCTATTACTGATTACGTTTGCCCATCTACGTTAAAGTAGATTTGTTTTATAGTTAGTTGAAAAAAGGCGGCCATTGGCTGCCTTTTTTATGTAACATAGGTTACTGAAATTCTGAGGATTACTATTTAATTTTATAGAAAATTAGTTCACTATGGAAACGCAAGAAACAAAACAATATGCCATGCCAAGAATCGGTGATCAAGCACCAGATTTCGAAGCTGTAACAACTAAGGGGAAGATAAAATTCTCGGAATTTGCTAAAGACAAATGGGTGGTCATGTTCTCACATCCAGCAGATTTTACGCCGGTTTGCACAACAGAAATGACTGGATTTGCTAGAAGGAAAAGTGAATTTGATGAATTGAATACAGAATTGCTCGGTTTGAGCATTGATAGTATTCATGCACATTTAGGCTGGGTCAACAATGTTAGCAACAATACAGGTGTATTTTTCAATTTTCCTATTATTGCTGATATCGATATGAAAGTTGCCAAGCTCTATGGAATGCTTCAGCCTAACGAAAGTGAAACGGCAGCAGTTCGTGCCGTGTTCTTCATCGACCCAAGCAAGAAAATACGACTTATAATGTATTATCCACTTAATGTTGGTCGCAATATGAATGAGATATTACGGGCACTTGAAGCATTACAGATATCCGACGAGCATAAGGTTGCTATGCCTTTGGATTGGAAAAAAGGCGATAAGGTCATTGTACCACCGCCAAAGACACTTAAAGAAATGAATGAGAGAATAAATGATACCACTCTAGAAAAGGTTGATTTTTATCTCGCAAAGAAAGAATTACAGAACTAAATTGGTTTTTTGGTTGATTTCATAAAAGGAAGTAGTGAGAAACATCTTCGAGCTGCTTCCTTGATTGAAATCTGAAACTATAATTAAATACTATAAACATGTCATTTTTAAACACCCTTTTCGGATCACGAACTCAAGACGATGCTAATATCATTGTACTATCACCTTCAGAATTCAAGGCACGAATTCAAGATAAGAACATTCAATTGGTTGACGTAAGAACACCAGCAGAATTCAATAGCGGACACATAAAAAGAGCTAAAAACATAGATTTCTACTCAGCTAAGTTCGCTTCTGAATTCGAAAAACTAGACAAAGATCGCCCTTTATACCTGTATTGCCGCAGTGGTAGCAGAAGTAGAAGCGCAGCTAAGAAACTTGCAGCTCTAGGATTTACAGAACTATATGACCTGCAAGGAGGCATCTTGAGATATAATCTCTCATAACTAAATCCAATTCAACATGAAATCAGTATTAGTAACATTGGCAGTTTTAATATTGTTATTTGGGTGTAATGAATCTAAAAAAGAGAATTATACTTCACAGATAATAAACCAGGATAATAGCGAACCGCATCCTGGCAAGAAACTATTGGAGACGAATTGCTATGTGTGCCATAGTCCAATAGCCGACCATGATACCAGGATTGGACCACCAATGATTGCGATAAAAAAGCATTACATAAACAATAAAACCACTAAAGCCCAATTCATTGAAGACATACAAGAATGGATCAAGGATCCTACTGAGGAAAAAGCACGGATGTTTGGAGCTGTTAGACGCTTTGGTGTGATGCCAAAGACACCATATCCCGAAGAAACCATTACACAGATTGCAGATTATTTGTTCGACAATGATATTGAACAACCGGAATGGTTTGAAGACCATTTCAAGCAGGAAAAAGGCAAACAAAATAGGAAAGGGAAAGGAATGGGTCATGACAAGCCTAAGAATTATTAAATCCCATAGTCAATAATTGACAAGCTATATAAAACAACTAAACCTTTTTTACTATGATGAATCAATCCATAGCACTTTACAACTGGACCAACGGCGTTATTATGATTGCCATTTTTGCTATAGTATGTCTCACACTTATTGGTTTTTTAATCAAGTTTATGGTTACAGGCGACCGAAAAAAAGAAAATAAACAAGAAGAATAAACTGATGAAAATTTAACAAGAAAAGGGCTTTTAAAGCCCTTTTCTTGTTAAGTAACCTTTGTTACTGACTTCTCCAGATACTGACAGTAATTTTGCAATAAATAAATTTTGGAATTAATGAAGATCAGTAATTATATAATAGCAACGTTTCTAATTTTAATCTCTTTTGTATCCAAGGCACAAGATGTCGTACCGATTTCCAAACCCAATGTATTGGAACGAGTTTCAAAAGAAAACACTTCTATCAAGATTTCTGAACAGGAGTATATTCAGGCTCGAGCGGATTATAGGCAAACCAACGCAGTGTTCTTACCAAATATAACTGCAAGCCATACTGGAATTGCAACTACAAATCCACTCATGGCATTTGGCTCTAAACTCAATCAGGAAATATTAACCCAAAACGATTTTAATCCTGCCCTACTCAATGATCCTTCGCAAATTGAAAATTTCGCCACAAAACTGGAAGTTCAACAACCGCTAATAAATCTCGATGGTATTTATCAGCGCAAGGCTGCAAAGTCCAAAATGGATGCCATGGCCTTGAAACAAGAACGCACAAATGATTATTTAAAGCTTGAAGTCGAGAAAGCTTATATGCAATTACAGCTTGCTTATAAAGGCGTTGACGTTTTGGAAAAAGCATTAAGAACTGCTTTGGAAAACAAAAAATTGGCTGACAATAGTTTTAAGCAAGGTTATTTACAACGCGCAGATGTATTGAATGTAGAAGTAAGAGTTACGGAAGTTCAAAATCAATTACAAACCGCTAAAAGCAATGTTCTTAATGCCTCAAATTTTTTGTCATTTCTTATGAATGATGATGCCTATAAGGTATATACGCCAACCGATAGTTTATTTGTTTCAAGTTTTGAAGTTAAAGACAAAACAATATCTGAAAATCGTTCAGACATCAAGGCCATGCAACTGGCTTCAAATGCCTATGAATCCATTAGCAAGTCAGATAAAATGGCTTTTTTACCACGACTGAATGCCTTTGGAAGCTATGAATTATATGACGACCAGATATTCCAGGCAAATGCTACTGGCTACACCTTTGGAGCACAACTAAGTTGGGACATATTACAAGGGTCCAAGAGATTTGGCAAGGCACAAAAGAGTAAATCTGAATTCGAAAAATCGAAATTGGAGTACGAACATTATGTTTCACAAAGCAATTTAGAGCTAAACAAGGCTAAACGTGCACTGGTTGATTCCGAAAACAGATTGAACCTTAACAAATTGGCGGTGAGCCAATCAAAGGAATCCTTAAGGATCAGATCCAACAGATTTAAGGAGGGACTTGAAAAAACCTCCGATTTGCTGCTTGCCGAAACACAATTCGCACAAAAGGAACTGGAATATTACCAAACTATTTTCGAATACAATTATGCCCTTGCATACTTGCAATTTTTAACTAAAGAATAAAATCTGAAATGAAAAATCACATATACATATTGACAGCAATAGCAACGCTCCTTATTACAGGTTGTGGAAGTGAAGATAAAAAGGTAGCAGTGAGTGCTTCTCCTGCAATTATAGTAAAGGTCAATCCTGTTACCACCAATAATAACAATCCGTTTTTGTCTGTAAGCGGGAAAATCCAATCTGTTAACAGTGCTGAATTGAGCACACGAATGATGGGATTTGTTTCCAAAGTACATGTAAATGTTGGCAACAAGGTTAGAAAAGGTCAATTATTGGTATCAATCAACAATACCGATTTACAAGCAAAAAGAGCACAAGTAAACGCCAGTATAACGGAAGCAGCTGCAGCATTCGAAAATGCTCAAAAAGATTATAATCGCTTTAAGAATCTCTTTGCCGACAACAGTGCTACGCAAAAAGAATTGGACGATATGACTGCACATTTCGAGATGGCAAAAGCTCGACTGGAAGCTGCAAACCAATTGAAGAATGAAATTAATGCACAATTTGCCTATTCCAACATCACTGCCCCTTTTAGCGGTGTGATTACAGGAAAAACGGTCAAGCAGGGCGACATGGCAAATCCTGGAATGCCTTTAATATCTATTGAATCTCCTGGAAATTTTGAAGTCTTGGCAATGGTACCGGAATCCGAAATATCACAAATAAAAAAAGGAACTCAAGTTGATGTTGTTGTAAAATCGATTGATAAAACCTTAAAAGGCAAAATCAGCGAAGTGAGCACCTCTGCAAAAAATACTGGAGGTCAATACTTGGTTAAAGTAAATTTAGATAAAACCGATGCAAATATCCTTTCAGGCATGTTTGTAACTGTTCAGTTTCCAGTTGAGAAAAAATCGAGTACGGAAATGGTAATGATTCCTAAAGATGCCATAGTAACTAAAGGTCAATTATCTGGAATCTATACCGTAAGCAAAAGCAATACGGCTATTTTGCGATGGCTTCGACTTGGTAGAACCTTTGGAGATCAAGTTGAAGTTTTATCAGGTTTGTCTTCAGATGAATCGTATATCGTTTCTGCTGATGGAAAACTGTACAATGGCATAAAAATTTTAATCCAATAATCATTAAGCTATGAAAGAAGGTTTAGCAGGAAAAATCGCCAAAAGCTTTATAGGATCGAAGCTTACAGTGCTACTAATGATCGTATTCATGGTTGTTGGTGTGTACAGTTCGTTCTTGATACCACGTGAGGAAGAACCACAGATCGATGTACCAATGGCAGATATTTTCGTCGGTTATCCTGGAGCGAGTCCCACCGAAGTGGAATCACGCGTTATAAAGCCACTAGAAAAACTGATTTCCAATATCAAGGGCATCGAGTATGTATACTCCACTTCCATGAAAGAACAAGGAATGGTCATCGTACAGTTTTATGTTGGAGAAGATATCGAAAGGTCCTTGGTAAAACTTTACAACGAGATAAACAAACATATGGACCAAATGCCATCTGGCGTTACGATGCCTTTGGTAAAATCACGAGCTATTGATGATGTTCCGATGTTTGGACTCACCTTATGGAGTGAAAATTATGACGACTACCAATTAAGTCAGATAGCACAAGAATTGGAGACTGAAATCAAGAAGGTAAATGATGTCGCTATAACGCATAAGATTGGTGGTAGAGATCGACAATTACGTGTAGTCTTGGACAAAGACAAATTAGCTTCCAGCGGATTGGATTTTCTTTCTGTTTCCGAAATGATAAAGGCAAATAACCAACAATTGAGTTCGGGAAAATTCAATAAAGGGGATAATGAATTCTTGGTATCTACCGGAAAGTTCTTGGAAACAGCTTCAGATGTTGAAAATCTGGTGGTAGGCGTGCAACAGAATCAACCTATTTACCTAAAACAAATTGCCACTATTATTGATGGTCCTGAAATTCCAAATAATTATGTCTCATTAGGGTTCGGACAAGCTAGTGAAAAAGCTTCAAACTATAAATCGGAATATCCTGCAGTAACCATTTCTGTAGCAAAACGTAAAGGAGCTGATGCCATGAAGATTTCCGATGTGATTATCGATAAGGTCGAACATCTTCGAAAAACCTTGATTCCTGATGATGTTCATGTGGAAGTAACCAGAAACTATGGTGAAACAGCTTCACAAAAAGTATCTGAGCTTCTCATGCATTTAATTGGGGCTATAATTGCTGTAACCCTTGTAGTAATGTTGGCCATGGGCTGGCGAGGAGGCTTGGTGGTTTTCTTATCTGTACCAATAACATTTGCCTTGACCCTGTTGAGTTACTATATGCTGGATTACACTTTAAACCGCATTACTTTATTCGCATTGGTTTTTGTTACAGGAATTGTCGTAGACGACTCAATCATCATAGCAGAGAATATGCATAGGCATTTCAAAATGAAACGCCTACCTTTTAAACAAGCAGCACTTTATGCAATAAACGAAGTGGGGAATCCAACCATATTGGCGACCTTCACCGTTATTGCTTCTGTTTTACCAATGGCTTTTGTGTCTGGATTGATGGGACCTTATATGAGTCCGATGCCTATTGGAGCTTCCATCGCGATGTTGTTGTCACTTTTTGTAGCATTGACCATTACCCCATATTTGGGCTATATATTCCTGCGTGAAAAGGATAAAAAACAGACAAAAGAGAAAGAGGAAAAGTCGATGGAGGATTCCTTTATTTTCAGAATCTATTCAAAACTGGAAACGCCTCTAATCGAAAACAAGACCAAACGTTGGTTATTTCTCGGAATCACATTCTTACTTCTAATGGGTTCAGTCGGTTTGTTCTTTACCAAATCTGTAGCGGTCAAAATGTTGCCTTTTGATAACAAAAATGAATTTCAGGTAGTTATCGACATGCCCGAAGGTACAACCCTTGAAAAAACCAGTGTTGTATCCAAGGAGATTGCACAATACTTGTCTTCTAGTCCAGAGGTGATGAATTACCAAAGTTATGTTGGCACCTCTGCGCCAATAACCTTCAACGGGTTAGTACGTCATTACGATTTACGCGGCGGGAGCAATATGGCTGACATTCAGGTAAACCTGACTGATAAACAAGATAGAAGTCTTCAAAGCCACGATATCGCAAAATTGATGCGTGCAGATATCCAGAAAATCGGGTCGGTTTATAATGCCAATGTAAAACTCGTGGAAGTGCCGCCAGGGCCTCCCGTTTTATCGACTATTGTGGCTGAAATCTATGGTCCTGATTACGATAAACAAATTGAAGTCGCCAACGAAGTACAGAACATCTTAAAGAATACTCCAGATGTTGTAGATATTGATTGGATGGTCGAAGATGACCAAGTGGAGTACGAGTTTGTTGTTGACAAAGAAAAAGCCATGCTCTATGGTGTAGCGCCGCAACAAATTGCCTATACCATGAACATGTCATTATCTAACAGAGCCATTACGAATTTGTATGATGAAGATGCAGCAAATCAGGTTGGATTGGTGCTGGCTTTAGATGAAAAGGAAAAATCGAGTATCACGGATATTGCGCAACTCAAAGTGAAATCGCAACAAGGTAATCTAGTTCCAATTGCAGATTTAGTGGATATTCAGCAAAGTACAAGAGCTAAAAGCATTTATCGCAAAAACCAAAAACGTGTGGTTTATGTCATGGCAGATATGGCAGGCAAACTGGAAAGCCCAGTTTACGCAATTTTAGGCATGGAGGACAAGTTAAAGGCCATTGACCTTCCAGAAGGTTATAACATGAACGAACTATATATAAATCAGCCCGAATTTGAAGATGATTTCACCGTAAAATGGGATGGCGAATGGCAGATTACCTTGGAAGTTTTCAGGGATCTGGGAATTGCCTTTTTAGGCGTGATCATAATTATTTACATACTCATCGTAGGTTGGTTCCAGAATTTCAAGGCACCAATTGTCATGATGGTTGCCATACCATTGTCTTTAGTTGGTATTGTATTGGGTCATTGGATCATGGGAGCATTTTTTACAGCAACTTCCTTTATTGGAATGATTGCTCTTGCCGGTATCATGGTACGAAATTCGGTATTACTCATTGACTTCGTAAATCTGCGCTTGAAGGATGGCATTTCACTAAAACAAGCGGTCATTGAAGCTGGAGCTGTAAGAACCACTCCTATCCTACTTACGGCAGGAACAGTGGTCATTGGAGCCTTTGTGATTCTGTTTGACCCGATTTTTCAAGGATTGGCAATCTCGTTAATGGGAGGAACCATAGTATCGACATTTTTAACCTTATTGGTGGTGCCATTGGTGTATTATATGATAGAACGTAAAAACCACAAATCATGAAATTAGTCATCGTAACAGCAGTTGATGAATACAAAAAGGAAGTTATCAAACTTTTTAAGAATGCCGAAATAGAAAATTTTAGTGAATCGGATATAGAAGGGTTTAAGACATCAAAATCTGGTAATCTGGGATCTAATTGGTTTGCAAGTGAACGGAGTGGAGCAGATTCAGAGATGTTTTTCTCGTTTTCAGAAGAGAGGAAAGTGGACAAATTATTTAAACTTATTAAGGAATTCAATGAGAATTTAGACACCAATAATCCAATTAAAGCTGTTGTTGTACCCATTGAAAAATTTATTTAACCTAAAAAAGAATAATGAAAAATAGAATTGTAAGAGCAGTTGCAGGAACCTTTATTCTCATAAGTCTTTTACTGGCCATTTATGTAAACATTAACTGGCTTTGGTTCACTGCTTTTGTAGGTGCAAATTTACTGCAATCCTCCATAACCAAATGGTGTTTAATGGATACCATTTTAGAAAAAGTATTTAAAATAAATGATCAATGAACAGCGCTTTTTTGTTGGTATCTAAAAGTGCAAAAATGATTTTCATCATTTAAGTTCTAACATTCATCCCATACATTTACCAAAACAGGTATCTGGATGCTTACATTCAAGAACTATAACATTGCTGATTGGTTCTCTTTCTATCGAATTTTTGCGGCACCTTTTCTTTTAGTGCTTCTTTGGTTGGATCAACGTCAATTGTTTTCTTGGTTCTTGCTTGCGAGTTATTCAACAGATGCCATTGATGGGTTTCTGGCCAGGAAACTAAAGATCAGCAGTACAAGAGGTTCTCAACTCGATTCTTTTGGAGATCAAATAACCCTGATCATAGGATTACTTGGACTTTTCGTTTTTGAGAATGAATTCATAATGGCGAATCTGGTTTTAATACTTATTGCCTTTATTCCATACATTATACAAATGATCATTGCTTACAAAAAGTATGGCAAAGCAACTGCATTCCACACCTATATGGCGAAACTTTCTGCCCTCATGCAAAGTGTATTCATTTTGTATTCTTTGTTCTTCAGTCCAGACTACACCTTATTCTATATCATGATCGTTATAGGGATCTTGGAAACCATTGAAGAAATTACATTGATCTACATGTTTGATGTTTGGGTTTCGGATGTTAAAGGCATTTATTGGGCCCTGAGGGATAAACGACGACTTAAAAAACAAGACAAAAACAAATAGCAATAGATCATGCGAAGCGTTTCACTATTTACGATCTTATTGCTTTGTTTGGCAATCTTGATCGTGGACATAGTTGCATTTTATTGGTTGCAATCCATTACACGTCTACTGACTTCAAATATCCTGAAATTAGCTATCAACACTTTGTTCTGGATATTCACCATTGGTCTCATCACATCAATCATTGTTCTTAAGGTTAGGCTAGACGATATTAATCCGCTTAGGAAACAGTTGATCATATCCTCATTTTACGGATTGACAGTCTCCTCATTTGTCCCCAAATTGATTTTTGTCATCGTTATCAGCATTTTATATTTTACCAATCATATCTTCTCGGAAACCGAGTCCATGATCATTATTCCAGTTGTTGGACTCTTCTCCGGATTCCTACCATTTTTCATTATAGCTTATGCTGTCATGAAGTCCATATATAATTTCAAGGTACATCATCTTAAGGTGAGCTTTGAATCCTTGCCAAAGGCCTTAGATGGGTTGAGAATCGTCCAGATTTCTGATATCCATTTGGGAAGCTTTAATTACAGATACAATATCCTAGAGCGAGCCGTAAGATTGATAAACCATCAGCATCCAGATCTCATTTTCTTTACAGGCGACTTGGTGAACAATTATTCTTGGGAATTGAGAGGTTGGGAAAAGGTCTTTAAAGAATTAAATGCCACAATAGGAAAATATGCCGTGCTAGGCAATCATGATTACGGTGATTATAGCGAATGGCCTTCAGTAGATGAAAAAGAAGCCAATTTCAATGAAATAAAGCAGTTTTTTAAAGATATCGATTTTAAATTGTTACTTAACCTTTCTGATACTATAGAGATCAATGGAGAAAAAATTGAAATCCTAGGAGTAGAAAACTGGGGTAATCCGCCTTTCAAGCAATATGGAGACTTGAATAAAACCCTTAAGAGCTCTAGCATTGAATCATTCAAAATCCTGCTTTCTCATGACCCTACCCACTGGAATGACGAGGTTATTAATAGCACTGATATTGCTCTTACTTTTTCAGGTCATACACATGGTATGCAAGCCGCATTTCAGTACAAGAATTTAAAGTGGAGCCCCATAAAATATAAATACCGGCATTGGGCCGGACTATACCAACACAACGACCAATATTTATATGTAAATAGAGGTTTAGGCTGGATGGGATTTCCCGGGCGACTTGGTATGAGACCAGAAATTACCTTAATGGAATTGAAGGCAAGAAGTTGAATTTTAATTCCTTAACTGACGCTTGTCATTTTTTTAAAGTCAAGAATTCAATACATTCTCTAAAATCTGTCAATCCATGAATAGGCTTAAGAAAATAGCATTGTTGGTCTTATTTATCCTAGGGCTTTTGATCATGTTCGGCACCTGGTATAAATTCAAGTATTCCATGGATAAGGTGGTTAGTTCTACGATAAATTCTCCAGAGCTCGAACGGAGTCTGGTCATTGCTACCCAAGGAAGTGAATTCAAGAATGCCGTAACGAATAACATCGTCAATGAATATGAGAATGATTCGATTTTCATTAGAATCATTGACATTTCTAACTTAACAGAAATCGACCCAAAAGATCATTCAGCAATCATATTGATTCATACTTGGGAAAATTGGAGACCGCCAATGAGCATTAAGGAATTCGTTGACCGAACTATTGATCATAAGGATAAGATCGTAGTCATGACCACTTCAGGTGAAGGCTCTTCCAAAATGAAAAACGTCGATGCCATTACTGGCGAATCCATCAAAGATAATGTCATACCGTTTACAGAAAGGGCGATAGAAAGACTAAGCCCTTTATTATCAAAGAGCAGCAACTTAAACCAATGACCATGAGAATCAATCTGAAAGAAAATGAATGCAAGCGAATTTTAAGCAATAATTACATTGGTCATCTAGGATATATCTATCTAGATCGACCCTTTGTTGTGCCTATTACTTATTTCTATGATAAGGACAGAAACTCAATTATCTGCTATTCTGGCGATGGACACAAAATCATGGCCTTAAGAAAGAACAATGCCGTAGCTCTGGAAGTAGCAGAAATCGAAAACGTAAACAACTGGCAATCCGTCCTTGTAGAAGGCGTATATGAGGAGCTTGAAAATGGCGATGCCAAAGCACAATTACATGATTTCTCTCTAGGAGTGAAAGACCTCATTATAAAAAAAGAACGAAGAGACCTGAACTTTATAAGTGAGTTTTCCAGTAAGATTTTTAATGAGGACATTCCTATTGTATTTACAATAAGAATTGAAGGAATTACAGGGAAAAAGAGACGCACCTGATTTGTATCCTTGAATTTGCACTACAATGGAAACCCTTAAGCAAGAAACAACGGAGTGTTGTCCAGTTTTTCACCCTGAAAAATGGGATGAAAAATCCTTTGAATGGCGTAATAAGCAATTCATTAAAGGTTCTGTGCCCACATTCTTCCATATTCCTTATCCCTCAATGATAGGCAAGCAAATTTCGAGTCTGACCAAAATTGCTGAAGATGCCAATAAATTAGACTCCAATCGGGAAAACATATTGGTTCTTTTTGCTGACCCTCATCCTTTTAAATCAGAAATCTTCATGTCTGTTACAGGAGAAGTGCCCGACGCAAAGAACATAACCTTAACAGGCAACTTTATGAGTAAAGTGTTTGATGGCGCATACAATGATATTCCGAAGTTCATTAAACAAATGAATGATATTTTAAATGAGAAGCGACTTAAAGCATCAAAGTACTACGTGCATTATGGTTATTGTCCAAAATGTGCAGAGGTAGCAGGGCATAATTATATGGTTTTGTTTGCTGAAATTGAAAAAATCAAAAGCATATGAAAGGAGCGATTTTTTTTGCAAGCAAGTATGGAAGTACAGCCGAATATGCCAACTGGATAGCAGAATCAACAGGTTTGCCTGTTTTTAACATAAAGAACAAAAAGGCCGACCCTTCCGAGTATGATTTCTTGGTGCTTGGAGCGCCAATAATTTACTACAAACTACTGAATAGAAAGTGGATAAGAACCAACTGGCCAATCATAGAAGACATTCCTATCATATTATTTACGGTATCTGGTGCACCTGCAGGTGATAAACTTGATGCTTGGATTGCTAATAGCAAACTACCTGAAAACATGCTGTCAAATATGATACATGTAGCGCTACGAGGAAGGCAAATACCAAAGGAGTTAACTTGGTTTGATAGGATAATGTTGTTAATTGCTGCAATGAAAAACCCTGATCCAGTTGCCAGTAAAGAAGAACGTGAGGGCTTCGATTATATGGACAAATCCAGTATTGAACCTATTATAGCCATGGTCAAAAAAATGCAATAGAAGGCCATATTTAATTACTTCCATAGGATTTTATGGACTTAAAATTCTTAATTATTTGAAAATTCAATAATACAAACCATAGGATAAAACTTATAAAGGTAATTTTTTGAAGAACCGGAAGTATCCTTATGAATTGCCCTGTTTCGTAAACGAAATAATTCAATAAAAAAATTATCAAGCAATATGTACCAAGAAAAAAAAGTCTTGTATAATGAGCTCTCCATAACTCAACCAAACAAAGAATAACTGCAATTGATCCAAATATTCCGGCAATTCGAATTATGAGGTCATGGGTGCCAGATGCAAGGAAAACAGTTATCAATAACGAGAGGATTCCCGAATACCGGATAATTCGTAGGTTGATGTTTTTAGTGGAAAATAATTTAGGAAGATAGAACCATATCAAGATTATACTCGCGCATAGTACACCAAGTGCAGCTCGTGCATAAAATCGACCATCATTTAAATCTCCATTTACCGCAAAATAATCCAGTAAATCACACAAATAGTTATGACTGAAGCTAAATCCGTCTTGGTCTAACTTGTGCCAAGAACCACCAGGATACTTCAATGCTGCCAAAATATAAAGAACAACAAATAATCCCATACCAATTAATGGCATTAGAATCAGAAAGGGCTTTGGACCAGCAGGTTTCC
>JABDMQ010000175.1 GCA_013001365.1 Flavobacteriaceae bacterium | reverse complement strand
GCTCAAGGCTGAGGACAAGGCCTGTCTCTTGCTGTTCTTCTTTTCGTAAGAACGGCTTTTGCCTGGGATGGTCAAGCCATAACTAAAAGGAATGTTCTTTGGTTCGTTATAGGTGCCTTGAATGTTCGCTTTGATCGCCAATTCGCATTGGTATCCCGTTTCGACGAATTCGAACTTGGCATTCTGGATCACGAATTCTGCAACTTCCTTGTTTGCTGCAGAGTCATAGTCACTGGCCTGGATCTCTGCATGCCTGTTGGAGGCCATCAAGGCTGGGTAGAAATTGTTCTTGATCTCTTTAAGGACATCGTTTCGACCTGTATAGTCAGAGGACTTGCTCAATGTATATTGCGAATAGGTAGTGCCAAAAAACGGCATGTTATCTGTCCTGAGGTGGGTATTCGTGAATTCTACAGGTCCTACGTCAGGCTGTTTCCAGTCGAGTTCCTTCTTTAATCGTGCTATGGTCCTGGCGCGTTCTTCGGCCTCTCGTTTCCTCATGTCGGCAGTCATGTAATCCGAGGAAACGATTTGGTAGTCCTCAGGAACAAAATCCCCATGGCGCCATCCGTTATCGGTTTCCTCGAAACCAACGGATCCGGTAAACAAGACGCGTTGGCCTTTTTCGAGCAGTTGCGAAAACGTGCTGGTGGCCTCCTTTGCATAACTGAAATCGATCAAGAATTCGCCACTGGTTTGTTTTTCGGAACTCGGATTGCCAAAACTTATGTATATGTCTTCGGCTGCCTCAACCAAAAGATCGTATTCGATCTCGTAGATCTTTTGGCCAAAAAAGGTGCGTTTTACGCCATTGGTCCTGTCTACACCCTTGAATATTAAATCCGGTCTGTTACGCTTGAGATAGGGCTTAAAGACGTTTTCTAAGTCCAACTGACTTGGAGAATCGGCCTTCGGAGGAGCGGTTTCCTGCACAGCTGAAACTTCTTCTTTTTCGGATTTAAGGATCTCGTCCATCTTATAGACAAAAAGGGATCCATCGGCGGTCTCGATCTTAACGCCATTGGTGGGATCCATACTTGTAATGGTTCCTTTAATGATACTTCCGTTCTTGAGGTATAGGACGTCCCTCAAATTGGATTGGCCATGAACTGCAAAGAAGCTTAGAAAGAGGATGAGTGTTATTACTTGTTTCATTGGTTGATAGTTAATTATACATATAGTGTCTGTTGCAATTAGCTCTTTGAATGAAAGCTGATTGCGTTATTACACAGTAAGTTAATTAATTCAGGTGAATTATATGCAGGGAAATTAAATCTGTAAACACGAATTCCTGATCGAATTCAATCTTGATCCTCCGGTACAGGTGAGATCATGATATGCGCTCTATGGGTTCCTGGGTTCATGATCCAAGGATGATTTGCTGCTATAGGCTTTTCGGGAAGTCCAGTTGATTCCGAGGTGGCAAATGGCACATAGACCACATAGCGGTATCGTGCCCCATCAACTTTAGAGGTTTCGGGATCGTACATGTCTTTAGCTCCAAAATAAATATGTAAAGTGGACCCTGGAGGGCCCATGTCCAGTTTGCCAGATTTGGCTTCTTCTTCTCTTATGTCAAAAATTTCTTGTCCTCTTTTCCCTTCTGCTCGTAGTTCTCGCCCTCTCGCCATGAAAGGCTCGAGGTTCTTATGGTAACAGGCAGCACTGAATCCGGGCTTTTTGGGGTCATCGGCCAGGACAATGAATTCATTAGTGCCCTCTCTTAAGGTAACGAAATCGCCTGCCATATTATATCCAATTACTTTACAGCCTTCCCGACTTTCGGTAGGAGCAGCCATTAATGCTGTAGCTATCAAGGCCTCGTCGGTATCAATTGGTTTGAAATTTTTATTGACGTCCTCAGTAGGTTTTTCTGTTGTCGATGTCTCCTCTATAGAAGTATTGGATCTGTCGGAGGAATTACAAGAAATCAGTATTCCTGTAAAAACCAAGATTATAAGTATATTCTTCATTTTTTGTCTGATTTGTTAAGAAATATCATTGGTTATTGATTCAAGCATAATTGTATCGCATTTTCAGATTAAAACTAAAGATAGTAAATGGAGCAACAACCAATCAAGAGCATATACATGATCCAGTTCTAGGTGTCCATGCTCTAGGAATCTACAATGGGTTCTGCCTTCTTGAATTTTATACGAAAAGTACTTTTCCCATCATTGGTATATGTTATCTCCCCATTTATCTGGCCGGTTAGTATATGTATGAGTTGCATGCCTAAGGAGTCACAGAACTCGATATCGAAATCGTTAGGTAATCCAGGTCCGCTATCAGAATAAACCAATGTATAAACTTCCTTGTCTTTAGATATGCTCAATTCAAGAAAGTTGTCTTCGTTAGGTTTGAAAGCGTATTTATAGGAATTAGTGATCAATTCATTCAGGATCAATCCAATAGCAGACATGGTCTCAGAATCGAAAATTATTTCTTCTGGAATATCTATTGTTTTCTTAGGTAGTAGAACATTGCTACTTAAAG
>JABDMQ010000174.1 GCA_013001365.1 Flavobacteriaceae bacterium | reverse complement strand
TTTGGGCGTTTATTTTTTCTTGGACCTTTTGTTCTTGATTATTCATGGCTTCTAACAGATTCTTTATCTGCTGAGGAGATAATTGACCAGGTTTTTGCTGAGGTTGCTGCTTGTCGTCTTCTGGTTTGCCTTCTTTGTCCTGCTCTTGTTTTTCGTCCTTAGGATCACCGTTTTCATTTTTTTCGTCTTCTCCTTGATCTTGGTTTTGCTGATCTTCATTTTCTTTCTCCTCATTTTCTTCCTGCTTTCCATCATCCTTTTCATCTTCATCCTCACCATCTTTTTCTTCCTTGTCCTTGTCTTCATCCTTCTTTTCGTCGTCATTCTTTTTGTCCTCTTCTTCCTGTTGCTGTTTCTTGGCACATTCCTTGGCAAGACCTAGGTTATAACGTGTTTCATCGTCTGTTGGATCGTTTCGAAGGGCGTTTTTGTAGGATTCGACAGCCTCTTGGCATTTTTCACCCTTCATGAGCGTATTGCCTATGTTGTGCCATGCGCGATGCTTTTGTTCTTTGGTTTCAGCAAATTCTACAGCTTCGGTATGGCGAAGCAGGGCTTCATCAAATCGTTCGTTCTCATAATAGGCATTTCCAAGATCGTAACTGGCTACAGCATTGTCAGGCTTTTTTGAAATGGCCTTACGATATTCCATTTCAGCAGATACGAATTCGTTATCAGTAATCAGTTCGTTGCCTTGGTAAACTAAGTCGTTGGATTCTTGTAAATCAAGATCTTTCTTCTCTTGGGCATATCCCAACAGTGTGAAAAAGAAAACTGCAAGAGAAAAATATGTTTTCATTTTTAGCAAATTACTTAGCCTAGCAATATAAAAAACACTGGTTTTCTTCATAGTTAAAGAACTTATAAATTCTAATTAGAGATTTTCATTGAATAAGTTCAATTTTTTCAACCATTCGGTCTTTCTTTCTAATAAGAAAATATCAAGGAATAACAATAATATTGCCAAGCCCAGAAACCATTGAAATTGATCCTTGAAGTCCGCAAATTGTTTGGCCTCGAATTCTTTCTTGTCCATTTTCAATAAGATTTCCGAAATCTCTTCAATGACCTCATTGGTGTTCTGCCCATTGATATAGGTGCCATTAGCTTCATCTGCAATGGTTTTCAATGTATTTTCATCTAGCTTTGTGATCACGGTCTCTCCTTGATTGTCTTTCTTGTAATTCAGGACAATTCCGTTTCTTTTAATTGGGATAGGCCCACCCTTGGTAGTGCCAACACCTATAGTAAAAATCCTAATTCCTTCTTCACTTGCTTCTTCGGCCACAGCAGCGGCTGCTTCACTGTGATCCTCGCCATCAGAAATAATTATCAAGACGCGATTGGTCTGTTCTTCATCATTGTAATAGGTCTTTGCTAGTTCAATGGCTTCGTTTATCGCTGTTCCTTGGGAGGAGAGCATTTCCGTATTCATATTCTGCAGGAACATCTTAGCAGAGGCATAGTCCGTAGTTATAGGAAGTTGCGGAAAAGCAGTGCCAGCATACGCAATGATGCCAACACGATCACTCGCAAGATTATTAACGATCTGGGTTACCAATTGCTTGGACTTCTCCAATCGATTAGGAGCAATATCCTCAGCAAGCATACTTCTGGATACATCTACTGCAAAAACGATATCCACACCTTCTCTTTTTACTGTTTCAAGAGATGTACCTACTTTAGGATTTACCAGTGCAATGGACAATGAGGCAAAAGCCAAACACAAAACAATGAGTTTCAAGATGCTTTTGAACAATGATCTGTTAGGACTTAGCTTATTGAGTAAACGTCCAGTTGCGAATTTTTTCTGTGCATGGCGTTTCCAAATCTGAAGCAATATATACAACAACACTATCACCGGAATAATAATTAGCGCCCAAAACCATATTTTCTCTTCCAATTGAAACATTATATAAAACTTCTAAATAAAGTGAAACGTAGTAATACCTCAATTAATAATAAAATTCCCGCAAGCCACACCAAAGGCCTGAACATTTCTTCGTACTGTGTGAACTTGAATTCTTCTACATCTGTCTTTTCAAGTTTATCTATTTCTGCATAGATTTCCGCAAGCTTTCTATTGTCAGTCGCCCTGAAATAACGTCCTCCAGTTACTTGGGCTATTTCCTTCAGTAATTTTTCATCGATTTCTACCTGCACCCGACCATACTGAAATGTGCCATTTGCCTTAATGGCAATCGGAGATAACGCCATTCCGTTAGTGCCAAGCCCAATCGTATAGGTCTTTATGCCATACTCCAATGCTAATTCACTGGCAATTTTAGGGTCTATGAATCCCGAATTATTCACACCATCTGTTAAAAGTATGATGATCTTGCTAACTGCTTTACTGTCTTTCAAACGGTTTACAGCTGTTGCCAGTCCCATTCCTATAGCGGTTCCACCTTCTATGATCGTATTGTATTTTATATCGTTCAATGAACGAAGCACAATGTTCTTGTCACTCGTGATAGGGGTTTTAGTAAAACTCTCTCCAGCATATTCTACCAATCCTATACGATCGTTAGGTCGACCTTTTATGAAATCTGCTGCTACCGCTTTAAGTGCTTCCAATCGATTAGGCTGCAGGTCACGTGCCAACATACTTGCAGAAACATCGATGGCCATAACGATATCAATTCCTCTAGTGGTCTTTGTCTTGGTAGAAACATCAACTGTTCTTGGTCGTGCCAAGGCTATTATGAGCAATGCAAGTGCAGCTAGCCTTAAAATGAATAACAATGGCTTTAGTCGTGGAAGGAATGACGGCGTAGCCTTGAACCCTTTTAAACTAGAGATCTTGAGTTCTGGGCTTTCTTTCTTCCTTTTGAAAAAATACCATAGCAAAGCCAGAGGCAGCAATAAAAGCAACCAGAAAAATCCAGGATTTACAAATTCAAAATTGCTGAACATTAGCTTTGATCTTCTTTTTTCTTTTCTTCTTTCTTGAGTTCAATCGATGTTATCATTCTATCGGTCATCTCCTTGGCATATGTATCATCATTTCTATGCAGGATGGTGATCTGTTGCAGTACGTTCTCGGCAGTAAAAAGCAAAATATTATAATTGGCAACCTGATACTTGTCAGTACCTTCTATCAGAAATTCTCCTGTACCATAGACCTTAATGCCTTCGGCCCCATTTGGTGTAATGAACTTATCATTCTGTACGATCAAGTTCTGCGCACCTTTTTTCTCGAAATCACCAATTGCCCCATCGATGGCTTTCTCCAAGTCAATCTCTACATCTTGTTTATAATTAAAGGTTTGAATGGTTACCGCGAAGAATTCTAAAACGCTACCATAGCCAAACATGGTCATATCGAATTGCTCCTGGACTTCTTTGGGTAAATCCGTTGTCGAGCGTTTCAAGACTCTAGGAGTTGAAATAGCAACACTAGGGGCCCCATATTCGCTTCGTACCCATTCTCCTTCTAGTAACACCTTACTTGGGTGACCCAATATGGTATCCTTCAAGTTGTTGTAACCAGAATAGGCTGTAAGGCCAATTAACAAGCCAAATACAACAATCGCAGCACTTATACTTGTGATCAAGATCTTTCTGCGTTTTTTCTTGCGTTCTAGTTCTTCACGATATAATTGGTCCTGAAGCTTTTCTTCTTCTGTAGGTTCTGGCAATGATTCTTTTACCTGATCTATTTCAAGGTCAATGGTTTTACGGTCGATTTCTGCCAATGCAATTTCTGGTCTTGATTTAGCAAATTTAACCAGGTCTGCTCGTTTCAAGATGGTTTCTATATTATTAATGTCTTGTTGCTCTAGATGCATTTGGTTAGCATCTTTCAATAACCTTAACCGATTTACGAGTTCGTCTGTCGTACTTTCCATGGCATGGTCATAGACCTTTTCATCAAGATACCTACGGATGATTGCGGTTAACTCAGAATAATAATCCTTTATTTGGTCCTTGGCCAGGTAATCTGCCTTGTCAAGTTCTTGAAGCGATAGTTTTGCGCGTTCATATGGAGATAGTAAAGCCACTTGCTCTTCTTGTGTCAAAGGTTTTTTTCTCCAGATGAACCAATATAGAATACCACCTAAAAGGCCTAGAAACAAAATGGCATACAACAGATATTTCCACCATTGCCCTCGTGACTTATCAACCTCAATTAGCGGCTTTATGTCGAAGAGCCCTTGTTCGGTAGTGTCTATGATTACATCATTGACTTCAACTTTTAATGAATCAGTGAAAAAAGCCTTGTTGCCAATCATTATTTTTTGTGGAGGAATGGTATAGGCACCAGAATCGAACTGGGTAAGGCCATAGCGTTTAATGAAGTTGTATTTAGCTTCTTTCTTAGTAGTATCGGTCTTGAAGGATTCGATCATTTCCAAAGGCAAGAATGTTTGTCCTTCTGGAAAGACCACTAAATCCGTAGTATCAGCTTCAACCTGAATCTTATATGTGGTTTGTTCACCAATTTTAATGGTGGTTGAATCGATACTAGCCTTGACCTGTGCTTGTAGACACCAAGAAACGAGAACAATTAGCAAGAGCAAGCCATGGGATCTGGATTGCTTGACTTTCAAGATGTGCTCGTTATTAATTTTCATTTATGATCTACGCTTAAAGTATCCGAGTAATTTCTTGACATAGCTTTCATCCACGCGACAGTCAATCGTTCCAGCTCCGGATTTGTTGAAACTTTCCTTGAAGAATTGTACCTTCTCATTATAAAATCGGCCATAATTGACCCTTACTTTCTTCGACGCTGTATTCACTAATATGGATTCGCCTGTCTCTTCATCTTCCATCTGTACCATACCAAGATTCGGCATCTCTTCTTCTCGTTTATCGTAAATGCGTATCCCAGTAACATCATGTTTGTTGGCAACGATCTTAAGGGTTCGTTCATAATTATCTGCAATGAAATCTGAAAGCAAGAAAACAATGGCCTTTTTCTTCATAACGTTCGATAGGAATTTCAAGGCCTCAGCAATGTTGGTCTTTTTACTTTTTGGATGAAACTCCAACAATTCCCTAATGATACGTAATACATGAGACCGACCTTTTTTAGGCGGTACGAATAATTCGACTTCATCAGAAAACAGGATAAGCCCGATCTTGTCGTTGTTTTGAGTGGCCGAAAATGCCAATGTAGCAGCAATTTCAGTGATTATCTCGTTCTTGAATTGACCTTGTGTGCCAAAGAACTCAGATCCAGAAACATCAACTAGAAGCATCATTATGAGTTCGCGCTCTTCTTCGAAGATCTTTATGAAAGGTTCGCTGTATCGAGCCGTAACATTCCAGTCGATATTCCGAACATCGTCTCCATACTGATATTGGCGTACTTCGCTAAAGGTCATTCCACGACCCTTGAAGGTCGAATGGTATTCGCCTCCAAATATATGATCTGACAAGCGCCTTGTCTTGATCTCGATCTTGCGTACTTTTTTTAGTAGTTCTTTAGTATCCATTGTTTCGGTCGACAGTGATCATGTTCAATTAACAAGAGAACAACTACTATGGAACTTCTATTTCGTTGACTATTTTGTTAATGATGTCTTCAGAGGTTACGTTTTCCGCTTCGGCTTCATAGGTAATGCCTAACCGGTGGCGGAGTACGTCATGAACGACTGCACGGACATCTTCGGGAATAACATAACCGCGATGCTTTATAAAGGCAAAGCATTTAGCAGCATTTGCCAGGTTGATGCTACCACGAGGAGAAGCACCAAACGAAATTAGTGGCTTAAGCTCCGCGAGTTTGTATTTATCAGGATAACGCGTTGCAAAAACGATATCCAATATGTATTTCTCGATTTTTTCATCCATGTAGACGCTTCTAACAGCTTCTTGTGCGTCAAGAATCTGCTTTAAAGAAACAACAGGATTCACTTTTTCAAATCCGCCTTTTAAATTGGCCCGAACGATCATTTGTTCTTCGTCCATTTTAGGATAATCGATCACGGTCTTTAACATGAAACGGTCAACTTGTGCTTCTGGCAGTGGGTATGTGCCTTCTTGCTCAACGGGATTCTGTGTGGCCATGACCAAAAATGGCTTGTCCAATGTAAATGTTTCATCACCTATGGTAACTTGTTTTTCTTGCATTGCTTCAAGTAATGCAGACTGAACTTTTGCAGGAGCCCTGTTAATTTCGTCTGCCAGAACGAAATTTGCGAAAATCGGTCCTTTCTTGATAGTGAAATCATTCTGCTTCATATTGTAGATCAAGGTACCTGTTACATCAGCGGGCAAAAGGTCTGGCGTGAATTGTATCCTGCTAAAACTGCCATCTACTGCTTGCGACAGCGTATTGATGGCCAAGGTCTTTGCCAATCCTGGCACTCCTTCTAGAAGTATATGCCCCTGTCCTAGTAAACCAATCAGCAATCGTTCGATCATGTGTTTCTGACCTACGATTACTTTATTCATTTCTAAAGTAAGCAACTCTAGAAAAGCACTTTCCTTTTCAATTTTTTCGTTAATGGCCTTAATATCGATCGTACTTGTATCTTCCATTTATCTTTCGTTTTTCAGTAGTGAAAATAATCTTTGGATTTAAACATCGCAAATTGTTAAAATATTTCCGTTAGTGCTGTTAATAATTGGTTAAAAGTTAAAGGGCAGTACGATGTGTACTGCCCTTTAACATTATGTTGGATATAGGATTACTTAATTCAAGATTTTTAGAAAAGTTGCAATTGACGCATGACTGTGTTCATCTTAGGGTTAAGATTGGCAAAACCATCTGACGTGATCAATACAGACTCATCGATTTCGAACTCCAAGATGAATTCATATAGCGTATTGGCTTTCAATTCTTTACCAATAATATTCATCGACCCATTTTGAAATTCAGGTGTAACGTCCATTATGTATTCAACTCCATTCTTAATTACAGAATTCTGATCTCCTAAAACTACTCTAATGTTATATATGAAACAAGAGGTAACTTCTTCAACATCTACCAAGATCAATTCTTGTTCTTGGGTAAGATCAGTTAAATCATGAATTCCAGTATTAATCGTATTAAGGCTTACCCAAGCGTTAGGATTACTTTCATCTTCCTTCACTTTGAATTGTACATCAAGAATTTCTACGTTCATTTTACTTAATTGGCTATCTGTGCCTTTAAGCTTGACGCTTACTAAACTGTTATCGAAAGATTGAGTGTCGTTATCAACTGAGCAACTGCTCAACAAAAGCAGGAATAAAACGCTTAAGGATACTATTTTAGAACTTATTGAAAATTTCATGATAGGGGCATTAATATTTACATAGCAATGATACTTTAATACCTTCGATTTGACTATTTTTATATGCGAATTGCAAAAAAATCCATATAAACTGAAAAAAAAGTGAAATTTTCTCGATTAACTGCAGGTACAATGACATGGGGAGCTTGGGGTAAAAAGCTTAAGACGAAGGAGATGAGCGGTCTGATGGCACATTGCATAGAGAACGGAATCACCACTTTTGACCATGCCGATATTTACGGTGGGTACACTACGGAAGAAGAATTTGGACATGCATTCAAGGACAGCAAGATAAAAAGAGAAGATGTCCAACTGATCTCCAAATGTGGCATACAATACATTACAGATAAAAGGAAGCATGCTGTTAAACACTATGACCTTTCTAAGGACTATATAATTTGGTCGGTTGAAGAATCACTTAAACTGCTTCAAACAGATTATTTGGACTTGATCCTACTTCATAGACCAAGTCCATTAATGCATCCTGATGAAATAGCTGAGGCTGTATTAGATTTAACAAGAAGTGGGAAGATCAAGGATTTTGGTGTTTCCAATTTCACACCATCACAAATGGATTTGATCGGAAATAAAGTTCCAATTGCAGTGAATCAAATTGAATTTTCCTTGACTGAACATACTGCCATGCATGATGGAACCTTGGATAAAATGATTTCTAAAGATATCTTACCTATGGCTTGGTCCCCTTTAGGTCATGTTTTCAGAGAGGATACTGAACAAACGCGACGAATACATAAGCAATTGGGCGAGCTAATGGATAAATACAATGCCACAGAGGACCAAATATTATTGGCTTGGACACTGAAGCATCCTGCGAATATTCATCCAGTAATTGGCACGACGACGCCAAAACGAATCACTAATGCGGTCAAAGCATTAGCCTTGAATCTGGAATTGGAAGACTGGTTCTTGATCTTGGTGGCGTGCCAAGGGCATAAGGTGCCTTAATCAAGTGTAATTTCTCCCAAATCTGTAGTATTGCCTGAAGTTACCTCGACATTCTCAATAACTTGTACTTCAAGTCCAGAATCTGGGTCTGGTGTTACGGTAACGGTGTAAACGCCTTCAGGTAGACCAACTAACATAAAAATGCCATCATCATTTGCGAATGATGAAATTGAATCTGCATCGTTTGAAGCGGTTATTTCAGTTTGGACATCTACGGGTAAAATACTACCCACAATAACTCCAGAAGAGGCTTCAACACTTGCTCTTAGTTTAGGCTTAAGATTTATATTTCCTGAGTTTCCAGCCATTATTATTGACTCATCCACATCGAAATCCAACAAGAACGTATAACCTATATTAGGTTCCAGTAGCTCATTTATTTGGATTTTCAATCCAGATTGCTGTGCACTAGGCGTTCTTAAAGGAAGTGTTTCTCCATTGACGACTATAGAGTTATCCTCACCAAGAATCAAACGGATCTGTTTCAATTCGCCTGCAGGAATTTCATAATCATCGGCCAATAATACATTAACGCCTCCTGTTAATTCCAGTAGGTCATAAACCCCAGTATTTATGGCTTCCAAACTTTGCCATCCATCTTCTCCTTGGTCACTATCATACTTGACCATAACATCAATGACCTCTACGAATACATTGTCATAATCTCCTGGCATATCCTGAAGTTTGACCGTAATACGTGCTGGATCTTGAGTTCCGGAATCAATATCGTTTTGAGTATTTGATTCATTCGAACATGCTATAAAAGTTAATGTTAATAAAGTAGCGAAAATTAGTTTTAAGTTTTTCAAAGTCTTCATATCTTGAGGTTTTATACTTAAATATACGTTTTAATTGATTTTTTGGACTTCATTCTGGATAAAGATCAATTATTCAAGATGAATCGATTGCATAGATGAAAAAAACAGCATTTATTACTGGAGCATCAAGCGGGATTGGAAGAGCGATTGCATACGAATTTTCCAAGCATGATATAAGATTAGTGCTTTGTGGAAGACGTCAAGAACGACTTCAAGAAATCGAGGCCGAATTAGTGAACCGAACAGAAGTCCACACGCTCAATTTTGATGTTCGCGACAAAGAAGCAGTCTTTAAAGCAATTGAATCTTTACCAGAAGAATTCAGAACAATTGACATCTTAATAAACAATGCTGGTAATGCTCATGGTCTGGACTTGATTCATGAAGGTAAAATAGAAGATTGGGACGCTATGATGGACATTAATGTTAAAGGCTTGCTCTATGTTAGCAAGGTTATCATTCCTCAAATGACTGAGCGACAATCGGGACATATTATTAACATTGGATCCTCTGCCGGAAAGGAAGTCTATCCTAAAGGAAATGTTTATTGTGCTAGCAAACATGCCGTTGATGCCATAACCCAAGGTATGCGCATAGACCTCAATCCATATGGCATAAAGGTTTGCGCTATTAATCCTGGATTGGTAGAAACCGAATTCTCGAAAGTTCGATTCAAGGGTGATGCCATTGCAGATGGCATATACAAAGGTTATAAGGCCCTTCAGGCTGAAGATATTGCCGAAATAGTTTACTTCACGATCACTCGCCCCGCTCATGTAAATATTGCCGACCTCCTCGTTTTCCCAACAGCTCAGGCAAATAGTGTTACTATAAACAAGAGTCAATAAATGATAAACAAACGGCTCCTAATTAAGAACCTACTGGCTCATAATGATGAGAATAGCTTTTATGATAAAAAACGAAAGGTTGATATAAGCCATAAGGAAGGCAAGGCTAAATTCCTTAAGCATATCTGTGCCTTATCAAACAGCAATCCCAAGAACAACTCCTACATTGTCATTGGAGTAGAAGACGAAGACAACAACATTATTGGAGTCGATTTTTTTGATGACAGTAAGATCCAGAACCTTATCAATGCCTATTTAGAGAACCCTCCGATAGTTCAATACGAAAATATCCCATTTCCACACTTACCTGATGATAGGGTCGTTGGCCTTGTTACCATAAGACCTATTGCAGAAATCACTTCCTTAAGAAAGAATATCTGGAAATATTATGGAGGAGCGGTTTTTTTCAGGGATGGTAGCATGAGCATGCCAAAGGTTTTTGATATTGAGATCAAGGACGTTAATTCTAAGATCGTCGAGGCTATTGAAAGTCATGCCCAGAATAATATTGAATATACCTTAGGAGGTGTTATACATTTCATGAACAAAAGAAAGGATTTCGATCCTCAATACAAGGTATTCAAGGAATACTTTGTTGTCTGTTGGGCAGGACAGAAAAAGGTAGTGAAGGACGAGACCTTTTTTTCTCGAGTGGACATCGAGTTGATCAATGAAGAAGTCAGATTGTTCTATTCTACACTTGATGAGGTTTCCATTACTTATGACAACGATAGTTTCAAAATAGTGGAGTATGTCAATTTGGGCCTTCATAATTCTTCCCATTATTATCGACTGGAAGAGACCATGATTTATTTTGAGGACAATGCCAATTACAATATCAAGACTAAGTTGTTGTTCGAACCACCCAGATTCGACAAGAAAGTCCTGTTTCATGTCTATAACACAAACAATGCTATTCTGGATAAAATGAAAAAAGGCATTGAACTTAGAAAGAACGAACAGGTAGACCTCAAGAACTTACCAGAAACCTATCTCATTTGTTATCTAAACGGATTTGATGATGCGATGGAAAAACTTATAGAAGCACGACCGTATTTGAAAAAATCCGGAGAAGCAGTATATAATAACTACAAGGAGAGCACTAGAATCCTAAGAAAGGTAAAATACAGTTAAACACGTCTTATTACACTTCTTAACATAAAGTTATTATTGAGGTAATGTCTTGCTAACAAGTAATCTTGATATTAGTTCTGCTATTAATCAATCAATTGCGAAACCCTTGCTTCAGAATACATAAATGAGTATTAGAGCAAGGTTTTCTTTTGTCATTAATCCAAAAATGTGTCGTTCATCTAAAAAAAAAGCATTAGCATCCCACTGATACATTTTTTTTTGCAAGTCATGGAATAATTTCTTCTCAATGAATTGAATATTACGATTTTAGTGGAGCTATTAATCATTTACACCGAAAACCTTGTTTCTCCCGACTAAGATCCGGCACTGAAACAAGGTTTTATTTTTATCCTTATTTCTGTGACCATTTTAAGATTAATGCTTAGTGCGGATTTTTAGACTAAAAACGTAGTCGATCTCTTGCTTAAGGAATTCTTCATTACAATTCTCAATTAATTTTTGCTTGAAAAGTTTCTTTCATCGAATTATTTTGCATCATAACGATAAATAGAATTTAGGGTATTTATTACTACAAATCAAAGCTTCAATTATTTAGATTTTTACCGTGATTTCATAATTCAAATTAGCCTATTAATCTATATTTCTCCCGACAAAGTTCCGGCATTGAAAAATAAGAGTTAATTAGTGAAGAAAGCCTCATCGGGAGATGAGGCTTTTGTATGCATAGAATTATATAAAATTATGGCTTGGGTATCCTAATCGAGGGCTAAATTAAGTTCAACTTGTTAAAGGACTTTTTCAATATTCTTTCATCATCTACTTCTAGCCAATTATTCAAAATGGAGGCATATATCTCCCTAAAGTCTATTTCGTATTTCAGATCTCCATTATTATCTAGATTTTTTAAGCTGGTTAATTTGTTGTACAACCCTTTATTCTTTAAATTTTCACCAAATAAAAATACGTTATTTGCTGTCCCATGATCAGTCCCACCTGCAGCATTTTGTTGGGGCCTTCTACCAAATTCCGAGAAAGTAATAACTAAAGTGTCTTTAAATGTATTGCCTTTTTTTAAATCGTTTATGAAAGAATAGATACTATTGCCAAAAACATCCAATAGTCGTTCTTGTCGCCCTAATTGGTTGGCATGCGTGTCAAACCCAGTCAAACTGGCATAATAAATTCTTGTCTCTAAACCTGAATTTATGAATTTTGCTATAGTCTTCAACTGCCTTGCCAACGGATTGTTTGGATAACTTTGATAGGTTCTATAGAGCTTTGTTTTTTCCTGTAAATACCTGGCTGATGATTTTGCGTCGACTAAGGTCTTATACAAATAACCAAGATTATGCTCACTCAAATGCCTGTGTCTTTGATAAGACAATATATCATTGATTTTGGATTCGTGAAGTGCTCTGTAAAGAAAATTTGCATTCTTAGTTGCAATGCCAGATCTTTTATTTCCTTTTAACATCAAGGATAGGCTTTCATCTATTTCAATAGCTGAATGTGGTTTTTTACCATAGTGATCTAAATAACGCCCAATCCAACCGGTACTCAGAAATGAATTGGCATCACTTGCTGAATGCCAAATATCTGAGGATCGGAAATGAGACCTGCTCGGATTGGGATAACCTACATTATTAATTATAGTTAAGTATCCCTGGTCGTATAATCGTTTTAAGGCCGTCAATTTATAATGAAGTCCTAATTCGCCATTTAGATTAATTGTTTTGTTTTTCTTCAATGCAATTTTAGGTCTTGCTTTGTAATACAGATCATTACGATAAGGAATAACTGTATTCAAGCCATCATTCCCTCCTGTAAGTTGAATAATAACTAACTTCTTGTATCCGAAAAGCTCAATATTAATTTGTTCCATGGCCTTGATGAAACTGGGTGCTAATAATACACTACTCGATAGAGCTGAACTTTTAATGAATTTTCTTCTTTTCATTTTTAACACATTTGGTATTCTGGCAAGGACATGATTTTGACTAAATTCCTTTTTTTCGTTAACCTTCCTATGGATTTTAGGTATTTTTCAGTTCCAGGTGTAACATTGCATAATATCAATGAAGAAAGGAACTCCTCTGATTTCAATTTCTTAACGTTCTTTTTATAGGATTTCCAATCGACGGAAACATCTAATTTATCTTGAAATTTATTCTTGACATAGGCAAACTGAAATGTTTTAGTGAAATCACCTTTTGGTTTAATGCTATATGATTCTCGTTCAAGAATCATGGAAGGTAATTTCACCCTCACCAAAATACTGTTAGTTGTTATCCAGTGCCTTCCACCTTGCCAGCCAGCAACATTTGGAGGGAATAGAAGCTTTTGATTCAATACCGATTGCATTTTCAATAATTCTTTGCGGCTATTGAATTTTAAAGGAATTACTTTGTGCATTCCAACTAAGAATTCTATTGGGGATTTTATTTTTGAACCAATATTATCTTTATTGTAAAACCAATCTGATGAAAAAACAAAGCGTATCAATTCCTCTATATTATAGTTTTTATAAAAGACATTGGCCATTGATTCAATATGTTCTACGTTCAAATTTTCATTAACAAAATAGGCGTATATTTTTTCACAAATGAATTTTGAACATTGTTTTTCTTCGAGTATGACATCAATTATTTGATCCCCATTGAAATTATCCTTTCTATTCAAGAAAGTTTTGAGGCCCGTATCATGTTGATTTTTCTTGAAAATGAATTTTGCTTTGAGATTTGTTTTATATCCGGTAAATGCTCTTGCGGCTTCCTTTATGTCTTTCTCTGAATAGTTACCTATTCCTAAAGTAAATAGTTCCAATAATTCACGCGCAAAATTTTCATTAGGCTTCCGTTTAATGTTTTGATTAAGGTTCAAATATTTAATCATTGCAGATTCCTTGGAAATGGCTTTAACAAAATCCTTGAAATTACCCAGTGCATATTTCCTTAAGGTATTATTATACTTTTGCGTGGCTATGATATTGTTATCTCTGCATACAAAATGATTTGACCAAAACAACGTCATTTTTTCTCGAAGTATTTGGTCAGAATTTACCAATCTATAAATCCAGGAATAATTAAGTTCATTTATTTTAGAGGTATTTAGTTTGTTGAATTCCTTTCTTGCTTCTTTGTTGGTGTTTAGCATTTTTGAATTGAAGCGATTGAATTCCGAAGTATTAACTGTAAGAGGCTTGGGTTTTGCAGATTTCAAGAACAACTCATCAATAAGGTCTGATCTATTTTTATTCTCTTGAATACTTAGTTCTTGTGGATTCAGCCCGAAGCCAGCACGCCAATATAAATGTTGAATGTGTTTTTTGTCCATATTTAAAAAGAAGAAATGAAATCAACTCCTGCCAAGCTTATACCAAAAACCTTTCCAAAGTATAATATATAAAAAAAACCGTTTCAAAATGAAACGGTTATTAATACATCATAAGAGATATATTACAAATCGAATTTTATTCCTTGAGCCAAAGGTAGGTCTGTCGTATAATTGATGGTATTGGTCTGGCGTCGCATGTAAATCTTCCATGCATCGGATCCCGATTCGCGTCCGCCGCCGGTTTCTTTCTCTCCTCCAAAAGCGCCACCGATCTCTGCCCCTGAAGTTCCTATGTTAACATTGGCAATGCCACAATCGGAGCCTGCAACCGACAAGAAACGCTCAGCTTCCCGCAAGTTATTGGTCATTATGGCCGAAGATAAACCTTGTGCTACATTGTTTTGAATTTCAATAGCATTCTCAACATTTCCTGAATACTTCAATAAGTAGAGAACAGGAGCAAAGGTCTCATGCTGCACGATTTTATAATGTGGTTTCGCCTCAGCAATGGCAGGTTTAACATAGCAACCGCTTTCATAGCCTTCACCTGATAAAACACCGCCATCAACAACTAAGTTTCCACCTTCTTCAACGACTTGTTCTAATGCAGTTTCATACATTTTCACTGCATCTTTATCTATCAGTGGTCCAACATGATTGTTTTCATCTAGAGGATTGCCTATTCGTAATTGTTTATAGGCATCGACTACAGCATTCTTTACCTCATTGTAAACACTTTCATGAATGATCAATCGTCGTGTTGAGGTACAACGTTGACCACAAGTTCCTACAGCGCCAAATACTGCGCCAATTACGGTCATTTTAATATCGGCATCAGGGGTAACGATAATGGCATTGTTACCACCAAGCTCCAACAAGGTCTTGCCAAGGCGACCTGCCACTTCCTTTGCGACGATCTTACCCATTCTTGTTGAACCCGTTGCAGACACCAAAGGGACACGTGTATCCTTGGTCATCATTTCACCAACCTTATAATCTCCATTGATCAAACATGAAATCCCTTCAGGCAGATTATTCGCTTTGAAGACTTCAGCCGCAATATTCTGACAAGCCACACCACATAAAGGCGCTTTTTCTGAAGGTTTCCAAACACAAACGTCGCCACATACCCATGCTAAGGCTGTATTCCAAGACCAAACAGCAACCGGAAAATTAAAAGCAGAAATAATGCCCACGACGCCTAAAGGATGATATTGCTCGTACATCCTATGTCCTGGTCTTTCAGAGTGCATGGTCAAGCCATGTAACTGTCGAGAAAGCCCAACGGCAAAATCGCAGATATCGATCATTTCTTGCACCTCTCCAAGACCTTCTTGATAACTCTTGCCCATTTCATAAGAAACTAGTTTACCTAGAGCCTCTTTCTTCTCTCGCAGCTTCTCACCAAACTGTCGCACGATTTCACCTCGTTGCGGTGCTGGCATAGTTCTCCAGGTCTTGAATGCCGATGTTGCAGCTGCCATGACTTTCTCATAGTCCTCTTGGGTGGTGGTTTTCACTCTTCCTATGAGTTGCCCATCAACAGGAGAGTGTGATTTAATGTTCTCTCCATTTCCGAACCAATCGGAACCTGTGGAGGTTCCTTCATTTATATCCTTTATGCCTAATTCCTTTAGGGCTTTGTCCATTCCGAAATCAGTTGCTACTGCTTCCATATTTGCCTGATATTTTAGTTTTGTTTAAAGTGATACAAAGATACTGATAAAAACTTGCTTTTGAAGTGGGCTTCATTTTAAAATATGCTAACTTTAAAGGCACTAATCAATCCATTGGAACATGAAAAAAACCATTTTTCTATTTACAATTCTATTATTATTGGCAAACTGCAAGCAGGCTGAAAAAGATTCTGGGCAAGTTGTAGCTGAAACAACAGATAAAGCTGAATTTTCGATCGTGATCCATGGAGGCGCAGGAACCATCCTGAAGAAAAACATGACCCCTGAAAAAGAGGCGGCTTACAAAGCAATCCTTGAAGAAGCTATTCGTGTTGGATACGAAATCTTGAAAAATGGAGGAACTAGCTTGGATGCTGTTACCAAGACAATTAATGTCATGGAAGATTCGCCCTTGTTCAATGCAGGAAAAGGTGCTGTATTCACCAATGCAGGGACCAATGAGTTAGACGCCTCTATTATGGACGGAAAGACATTGAATGCTGGAGCTTCTGCCGGAACGACCAATGTAAAGTATCCCATTGATTTAGCACGTGCCATAATGGACAACTCGCCACATGTTATGATGGCTGGCAATGGTGCTGAAAAATTTGCTGAAGAGCAAGGATTGGAACTTGTCGAACCTTCATACTTCTATACAGAGAACAGGATGAATTCCTTGAAACGAGCAATTGAAAGTGAAAAAATCGAATTAGATCATGACGACAAGGCAGCATTTTATGACACAACAATAAAAGATTATAAGTTCGGTACCGTTGGTTGTGCAGCTCTCGATAAAAACGGGAATCTGGCTGCGGGCACTTCCACTGGAGGCATGACCAATAAACGTTGGGGTAGAGTAGGTGATGCTCCAATTATCGGTTCAGGTACTTACGCCAATAATGCTACATGCGCTGTATCAAGCACTGGGTGGGGAGAATATTTTATTCGAGCACAAGTTGCCCACGATATTTCTGCATTAATGGAGTATAAAGGGTTGAGTTTAGAAGAAGCTGCCAAAACCGTCATTGGTAAGGTAGGTGATTTAGGTGGCGATGGAGGCATAGTGGCCGTAGACAAGAATGGGAATGTTGCTATGGAGTTCAACACCGCTGGTATGTATCGCGCTACAATGAATGACAAAGGTGAACTATATCTAGGTATCTATAATGATTAACAAACAGTAAAACATTATAAAATGAAAAATCTATTACTAACGCTATGTGCGTTTTTCTTGATCTCTGGCATCTTTGCCCAGATCAATTTGGAATACCAAAAACCTCCAAAAGAAATCCTTGACCTTGTTGATGTTCCAAGAGCTCCTAGCGTCGTAATGAACAACGATGGAGATACTATGCTTCTTTTATATCGCGATAGTTATAAGGACATTGCGACCTTATCTGAAAAGGAATTGCGCCTTGGTGGATTGCGCATCAACCCGAAAACCAACATCGGCAGTCGTACAACGTATTTCAATAATGTAAAAGTAAAAGGTGTTGATAAAAACGATGCACGTCAAGTATCTGGTCTACCGAGCAATTCGAAATTGAGCAATTTCAGTTGGTCGCCTGACGAATTGAAGATGGCGCTCACCAATACAGTTGAAAACGGCGTTGAGGTCTGGGTATTGGACATCGCTTCTGGTAACGCCTCGAAACTAGACACGCCTCCTTTGAATGCCAATATGGGCAATCCAATTCGTTGGTTCAAGGATGGAAATAGTTTATTGCTGAAAATCATTCCAGATTCAAGGAAAGAACTCATTAATACTGAAGAAGCTGTACCTACAGGACCTACAATTTCGACAAGTGACGGATCCAAGGCGCAAAATCGCACTTATCAAGACCTCCTTCAAAACCCAAATGATGCTTTTAATTTTGAGCAATTGGCAACCTCCAGCTTGATAAAACTGGATTTGAACGGTCAGATTTACCCATGGAAGGAAGCGGCCATGTATAGCGGGATTTCTTCATCGCCAGATGGCAATTATTGGCTGGTCACGACCTTGGAAAAACCATTCTCTTACATCGTGCCATATCGGAGGTTCCCGCAAGTGTCCGTTGTATATGATAGTGATGGCACCAAAGTAAAGACAGTTAATGAAGTTCCCTTGATAGAAGAACTGCCAAAAGGCTTTATGGCGGCACGCAAAGGAAAACGCCGTATGCAATGGCGTGCCGATGCACCCGCTACATTGGTCTGGGCAGAAGTGCTTGATAGCGGAGACCCTGAAATAAAGGTGGCCCATCGAGATCAAGTATATATGCAAGAAGCACCGTTTACAGCATCTCCCAAGGAAGTCTTGAAGACAGTAGGACGCTTCAGTGGTATAGAATGGGGCGATGCAAAGACTGCCGTGGCCTACGACTATTGGTGGAATACCAGGAATACTAAGACTTATTTGTTCGATCCATCAAGCACAAACAATACCGCCAAGATCATTACCGATCGTAATTATCAGGACGTCTATAGCGATCCAGGCGATTTCGTTTCGCATCAAAATGAGTATGGACGAAATGTGCTTACTATTGAGAACAATCAGCTTTTCCGAATGGGCGATGGTCATAGCAAGGAAGGTCAATTCCCTTTCATAGATGCCATGAACATCAAGACTGGTACTACCAAGCGATTGTATAAATCGACTTACACAGACAAGCTAGAGAACCTACAAAAAGCCATTAACATGAAGAAAGGCGAAATTTTGGTTCGTATCGAGTCTCCTACAGAATATCCGAATTATTACTTGCGCAATATCAAGAAAGACAAACTCACGCAAATAACGGATTTCGATAACCCATTTGCGAGCATCCAGGACGTCCATAAGGAAGTGATCACCTATAAGCGAGATGACGGTCTGGAACTTTCTGGCACCTTGTATTTGCCCATTGGTTATGACAAGGAAAAGAAAGAGAAGATGCCTATGGTGCTATGGGCCTATCCACGGGAGTTCAAGGACAAGTCGAGCGCTTCCCAATCCACCAAGAACGCCAACGAATTCACCTATCCGTATTACGGCTCGATGATCTATTGGGTAACACGAGGTTATGTGGTATTGGATGACGCCTCCTTCCCAATCGTTGGTGAAGGTGACGAAGAGCCTAATGACAGTTTCCGATCGCAATTAGTGGCAAACGGCAAGGCGGCAATTGATGCGGTTGATGCATTGGGTTATATTGACCGTAATCGCATTGGTGTTGGTGGCCATTCCTATGGAGCCTTCATGACAGCGAATTTACTGTCCCATTCCAATTTGTTTGCTGCTGGCATTGCGAGAAGTGGTGCCTATAACCGAACCTTGACTCCTTTTGGTTTCCAAAGTGAGGAACGCAGCTATTGGGAAGCACCAGAGGTGTATTATACCATGTCACCATTCATGCATGCCGACAAGATGAAGACACCATTACTTCTGGTCCATGGGGTGGCCGACAACAATTCTGGGACCTACCCATTGCAAAGTGAGCGCTATTTCAACGCGTTGAAAGGGCTGGGTGCTACAGCAAGGCTGGTAATGCTCCCTAAGGAAAGCCATGGCTACAGGGCCAAGGAATCTGTATTGCATTTGTTATGGGAGCAGGACCAATGGCTCGAGAAGTATGTCAAGAATAAAGGTGAATCAGCGATAGATAATCAAAAAGAACTAAAAGATTGAAAATTCTTCTAAATTCAAAGAACCGCTCAACAAGTTGCTGAGCGGTTTTTATGGTTCGTTAGGTACTTTCTGTTACAGAAAACACATTAGTTTAGGGCAATTCAGTAAGAAATGTGTAACTTACCATAACGAGACTGTTCGTAACATACTGTAGAGTTTATATACCAATAGTCAAGTAACCTCAACCACCTATCGGATTTAATTTGCTTTTAACTGCAAGTAAATGATTAATTTCACGGGTCGCATTTCTAAGCGATCATTTTCTACTTTCCTTGCATTTCAATCTACGCCAATAACAGGAATTCCTGAGAATTGGCCAGAAAAATCAATTCAATCTTTTAAACTATAGACATTCATGGGCATATTCTGGGATTTATTACAACAAGACGAATTAGAAAAACAACAAAAACAAGCAGACAATGTCGAGGATAGGGTAGCGGTTCTTGAAGAAGAACTGGCACAGACCAAAACCTTGTTGCGTAAGACATTGGTTGCTCTCGAAAGCTATGTAGGAAAGGACATAGATGGCGATGGTCAAATGGGATAATTTAAAACTATACTATAAATCAAACTTCATAATATGAAACAATTCACATTTTTAATGGCGCTTCTAGTTGCTTTTACAGTATCTGCGCAAACCGACATAGAAAAAGTAAAAGAAACGGTAAGCAAATCGGACATACAAGGGCATATTTATTTCTTGGCCGATGATCTTTTGAAGGGTCGTGAGACCGGGACACAAGAACTAAAAATTGCGGCATCCTACTTGGCCAATACCTTCCGAAGTTATGGTGTAAAACCAAACCCAAAAACCGGTAATTACTACCAGGAGGTCAATTTCAATCGTGTGTCGCCGCCTGAAAAAGTCTCGATCAAGATCAATGATCAGGCGATCTCGGATTTTGCCTTTGTGTTTCCGTCACCTGTTAAAACCGAATCGGATGCGGTCTTCTTGAATTATGGTCTTGAAGAAGATTATGCCAATAAAGATGTCGAAGGCAAAATCATTATCATTAAAGCAGGAAATGAAAATGCCAAAGATGCCAGGGCCTCATTTGGTTTACGTAGCAAAAAACAAGAACTCGCCAAGAAAAATGGGGTAATGGCCATTATCGAACTACTGAACACCGATGATAATATGTGGGGGTTCATTGATCATAATTTCAACGAGCCTAGACTTATGGTTGTAGAGAAAGAAGAAGAGGACGACAATGATCAAGTGGCACACCTTTGGGTATTGGACAAACATGCGATTATGGCCCAAAAATTTGCTACAGCTGCATCTCTCAATACCCAGATCGTAATAGGAGAAAAACAAGAAGAACCTGTAATATCCTATAATGTTATTGGCGTTGTTGAAGGTACAGACCCAAAATTAAAAGATGAATACATCATCTATTCTGCGCATTACGACCATGTAGGTGTCGGCACTCCTGACGAAACCGGCGACACGATCTACAATGGCGCAAGAGACAATGCCGTTGGTAC
>JABDMQ010000131.1 GCA_013001365.1 Flavobacteriaceae bacterium | reverse complement strand
CATTGAACTGCTTATTGAAGTGCGAGAAGTTATTGAAGCCGCATTCGAAACAGATGTCAGTCACACTAGACTTGCTTTCTGACAATAATTTTGTGGCATGTACGATTCTGATCTCATTGACCAGCTGGGTAAAGGTCTTTCCAGTTGCCTTCTTGAAATAACGGCAAAAAGCAGGAACGGTCATGCTGACCTTATTCGCGATTTCATCCAAAGGTATCTGTCTTTTGAAATTCTGGTTAATGTGCTTATATATTATGTTTATCCTGTCGCTATCTTCAGATTTCGCTTCAAAGGCATACCCATCGGCATTCAATATGGTATAATCTTGAGCTTGTGAAAGATCACTTAATATGTCAAGTATCTTGATTATTCGAGCCATTCCATGGACATCGACAAGTGCTTCGATCTTAGGGCCAACCAGTTTTTTTGTTTCAGGTTTATACAGTAGTCCTTTCTTGGCCAACTCGAACAACTTCGAAATATGGGTCATTTCAGGCATATTCTGTAACATATCCCCTAATACCTCTGGTCGAAACTGCACCAATGTCTCCTTGCCGTTTGAGGTCAATCTATCGGTAAATCCTGTATGAGGTAAATTAGACCCAATAAGAATGAGCTGACTATTATTGAAATAAGAAATATGATTTCCTATATGCCTTTTGCCTCGGCCTTTATTTACGTATACCAATTCAATTTCAGGATGAAAATGCCAATAGGCCAGATTATTTGGGCAACTTTCAGTATGCTGCCTGACCAGGATCGAGTTTCCAAAATCTGGATTTACTTTTTCGAAAGTAGGTTTGTTCTTCAAACTTATTAAGGGTTAAGTTACTAATACAAAGGTAGTTAATATCAATACTCTAATATATGCAAATTTAACAATTTTCTATGCTATATTAACCTATAATGCAATGTTAAGAAAATGTAAAGTTAATTTAGTATAGATATTAGCCAAAATTGATGTTTTCAGAACTTAAATGACACCATACATTTGCAGTGTTGAACATTTAAAAATCCAAATCATGAAAACATCAATTAAAAACAAATTAGTATTAGTAGCCATGTTAGGTACTATTACCAGTTATGCCAATTTAATGCCTGCACCTTCATCAAGTGAAGACATTAAACCGATCATGCTTACTCTAGATAATGTTAGAGAAGGCCAACGCTTACTAATTAAAAGCGACAACGGAACCATTCTATATAGGGAGTCCATTAGCAAGACAGGATTCTATAAAAAGGAATTCGATCTTACATCGTTACCAAACGGAAACTATTTCTTTGAATTTGACAAGGATTATGAGATCAAGATCATTCCTTTTGAAGTCAAAGGAGCTCAAGTAACTTTTAACAAGGATGAGTCAAAGTCTATTTTCAAGCCAGTAGTGAACACAAAAGACAACGTGGTAACCATTGACAAATTAGCCTTGAACAATGAGCCTATGGAAATCGAGATATTTTTTGATTCTGGGGCTTATGAATTGATCCATTCAGAAGAAGTTTCTGGAGTCCAGACCATTCAAAAAGCATACAAGCTTTTGGAGAATGTCACTGGAAATTATAAAATAGTCTGTAAGACAGAAGGAAGAGTATTCGTAACATATTTTAAGGTTTAGTTAGTATTGTGGATACTTAATAAAAGTGAGCCTGCTACAGGCTCACTTTTTACATATTATTTTTAAACCCCATTTTTTAACCTAAAATCCAAATTCAAAATGAAACTACAAGAAAACAGTAAGGTAGTATTGACCTATATGGCTTTATTATTATCGCTACCGGTAATTACAGGGATATTATTATTGTTCTTTTAAGTAAATGCTTATAACAGAGCATTAGGAACTTTAATAGTAAAGAAAAAAGTGAACCAAGAAAGAGGTTCACTTTTTTCTGTTATAGCCATATTCGATTACTAACCTTTGTACTTGAACTTGTCCAAGGTCACTTTGTTTTCAAGTTGATAAAGTTTGACAACCTTTACCTCCTTGGTCTCATCTGGCAAACCATAATTGGTATATACAGTATATTTTAAATACGTTGGATTCTCCGTGTCCTCTTCACTAAGGTTCCTAATGTTAATGATCCATTCGCCTTTATCGGCATCATCTATTATATATTCCTCTGTATGGTAGCCCTTTTGGATCTCATCCGTCATACGTTCCATATTATCGAATTTCGTATGTGCCCATGTATAAAACTTCTTTTGTGGATTGACGAATTGAAACTCAAACTCAGAATTTGGATCATTCCAATCGAAAACAAAACGGACATCACTCTTGAACTTGACACTTAAAAGATCAGGATGTAGGTCCTTGTAATTCACTTCCTGTCTATGATTGGCCACTAAATGCTTGATCTCATTTATTATAGTGCTTTCGATTGCTGAAAAATCAACATTTGGTTTATCATTGGCCAACATCTGCTTATAAAGTGTCATAGCTTCTTGGTAGTTACCATTGGCAACATAAGACAAAGCCAGATCCCTATAGGATTGCACATCATTTGGACGCAAAACAGCAATGCGTTGATAGACTAGTTTGGCTTCTTCATGAATTAATTTTTCCTCTAACTTATAAGCCAATGCTTTAAGTGCTTTAGGATTATAATATGCTATTTGAGCTATTTCCTTGAGTATCTCATTCGAAAATTCCTCATCCCATCTCTGAAAATAATCTGATGCATCCAACAAAAATGGAATACTCAAGACATCTTGATTGGCTTTTTCGCTTTCATAAACCTGTTTTGCGTCTTCAAATGAGCGCGTTGCCTTCAACTTCTTGGTGATATCAGAATCAACAAAGGGCACATCTTCAAGCAATGGCGTTAATTCGTCATAATCATTACCAGTCACTAATGCCTGATCAATAGGCTGACCGTTGGCGTCCAACCCGGTTTTATACTTCATTTTGATCTTAATGACTCCTCCTCTAGCAATGGCTCCATATCTATTTACAGATGCCAAGGACCTTAGAATACTAATACTCTCAATTTGGGTTATATCCAAGAATGAAGGCGTTTCCGTATATATCATTCCATCAACATCAAAAATAGCTGGCGTTGCTGCGATTAAGGAATTCTTACCTCTTAGGATAAAGCTCGCATCATCTCCAAATCCTTGCGTGGTTACACCAGCAAATCGGCCTCTAATGATATCTACAAGCCTAATAGCACCAGGTGGGAAGTCCTCATTGTTTATAGTCGTAACCGAATAACCTACGGCATCCTCAGTTTTCTTACCTGTAGCAGTCTCTATTTCCTCAGCTTTGCGCTGCCCTTCAAGATATACTTCTTCCAACAATTCCCCATCGGGTTGCATCTCAATCACCATATTTTCAGCATCACTTACGAGAACCTCTAAATCTCGCATTCCGAGATACTTAACGACCAAGACATCGTCCGTACTCCCCTTGATGGAAAACTCTCCATCGGCATTTGTTTTAGACTCTATAAACGTATTCTTTATGCTTACCCTTGCACCCTGGATCGGTCCAGATTCGCTTTTAACGATTCCCATTATCCTATTTGCCTGACCTGAATTTGCCCCTTTAGCAAAAGGTTTCGGTTTCATGAATATCTTATCGGAATTCATAAGGAGTTTATAGAGAAGCCCAACCTTGACTTCAAGCTTTTCGTAGCCTAGGTTAGAAAACTCAATGATATCTTCTTCAGTGACCAATTCTTCATCATAGGTCAATTCCAGTTTACCGTCCATATCGGTTACGGCATTCAAGTATTTGGCCTTTATAGCAACGTTTGTAAATGGAATTGGCTCATTCGTGGACTTGTCAAGAATGGAAGCACTAAGTGTAATATTGTATTGCGCGGCAAGCTCAAAGCATGCCAATATCATGAGCAGGAGTATGGTCTTTTTCTTCATAAAAGAATAGCATCATTTTTTATCGGAATAATATTACACAAAATTTCTGTCGATTATCAAATTTTTTGAAAAGTTTAAGATTAATCGAACAATCTGAACTGACCCGATCTATATCGGTCAAATAACTCTGTGTTGAGTTGCGGCATTCCTTTGTCCTTGAAATATTTTTGTTTGGCTAATTTCATAACAGCATGCAATTGCTCGGCAATCTTACCATCACCTCGCATTCGCGTTCCAAATCGACTGTCGTTTAGGGTTCCTCCGTGACATTCCTTGATTTGGTTCAGGACTTTATTTGCCTTGTCTGGCATAGAAGTCTTGATCCAATTCGTGAATATTTCACCAATGGTCCCATTTAAACGCACCACCGTAAATGCACAAGACCAAGCGCCATGGTCGGATGCTGCTTTTGCCAAGGGCAAGATCTCATGGCTATTAATTCCTGGAATGATCGGAGCTAACATAGCATTAACCGGAATGCCATTATCAGAAAGAGTTCGAACCACTTCGAGGCGTTTCTTGGTAGTTGCAGTTCGTGGTTCTAGAATGCGTCTGGTTTCTTCAGAAAGGGAGGTTATCGATATATGGACTCCTACAAGGCCATCCTTGGCCAATTCCTTTAAGATATCCAGGTCCCGGAGAACCAATGCATTCTTGCTGATGATGCCCACAGGATGCTTGTATTTCAAGAAAACCTCCAAGCACTTCCTTGTGATCTCGAATTTCTTTTCGGCAGGTTGATAACAATCCGTATTGCCAGACATGACTATTGGGCAAGCCTTCCAATTCTTGCTTTTGAGTTTTTGCTCAAGGAGGTGAGGTGCATTTTTCTTTATGAGGATACGCCGTTCAAAATCCAGGCCTGCACTAAAGCCCCAGAACTCATGACTATTCCTGGCATAGCAATATACGCAGCCATGCTCACATCCCTGATATGGGTTCATGGAATAACTCATCCCCACATCAGGACTAGTA
>JABDMQ010000116.1 GCA_013001365.1 Flavobacteriaceae bacterium | reverse complement strand
GGCATGGACCCTGAACAATACAATAAATTCAGACATACTTTGACACCAGCCAGTGGTTTCCAAAGTGCGCAGTATCGTTTGATAGAGTTCGCTTCAACTGAGCTCATTAATCTAATAGATGCAAGATTTCGTAAAACCATAGATAGGGAAACACCTTTTGAACATGCCTTGGAACATTTGTACTGGCAAGCAGCCGGAAAGGATTTCAAGACAGGCGAAAAATCGTCGTTACTGACCAATTTCGAAAAAAGATATAAAGAGGAATTCATCACCTTCATGAAAACCTATAATACCAAGAACCTTTGGTCACGATTCAAGGAACTGCCTGAGAAGGACCAAGAAGATGAAGCACTTACCAGGGCTATGCGTCATTATGATTACACCGTTAATGTGACTTGGGTCATGGCACATTATAATGCCGCTGTTCATTATATCCTGGGCAAGGCGGGTGATGGTGAGGCCACTGGCGGTAGTGACTGGCAAAAATACATGCATCCTAAATACCAAAAACGAATTTTCTTCCCAGAACTTTGGAGTGACAAGGAAATTGAGGATTGGGGCAAGGACCTTTAACTTTTTATTACCTCAAGATAATTTCAAAAAATCATTTTTTTCACGATATTTGAAGCGCCCAAGCCAATACGGAGTTCCTATTCTGATTCTTGGCCGCTTTTTGAACCTTAAATGAATCGACTCTTGAAAAGAATATTGTTCATCTGCCTACTCCTGATTGCAGTTTCATCGTGTAAGAATGAAATTAATACGGCAATAATCCCAATAGCAAATTTTGTAGAACCCATTGAGATCCCGAATATAAAATATGGATTCAATCTTAACGATTTCGATGTTGTTCAAGATACTATCAGAAAAGATGAGAGTTTTGGACAGATCTTGTTCAACAACAATGTGAGTTATGCAAGAATTGCCGAAATCGCAGAAAAAATAAAGGATACGTTTGATGTTAGGCGACTAAATGTCAATAAGCCATATACTGTATTAAAATCGGAAGACTCCTTGAACCAAGGCCAAGTCTTTATTTACCAAAAAGATAGGGTCGAATATGTTGTAGTAGACTTTAGGGATAGTGTAACGTCTTATACCAAAGGCTTGCCAATTAAATTGGTCGAAAAATCGGCTTCTGGAATTATTGAGAGCAGCCTTTCAGAAACTGTTGTCGAAGGCGGGATGGACTATAACATAGCTCTAGAATTATCAGATATCTATGCTTGGACCTTGGATTTCCTTAAGTTGCAGCCTGGAGACCGCTTCAAGCTTCTTTATACGGAAAAGTATATTAACGATACAACATACGCAGGAATAGACGAAATAAAGGCAGCCTATTTTGAGCATAACAAACGATCGTTCTATGCCTTCCCGTTCGAGGCCGATACAATAAATGGGGTCTTGGATTATTTTGATGAAGAAGCAAAGACCTTGCGCAAGGCCTTCCTTAAATCGCCCATAAAATTCAAGTATCGCCTGTCTTCTAGGTATTCACCTAGGCGTTTCCATCCAGTTCAAAAACGATGGAAAGCACATAAGGGAACCGACTATGCAGCAAAAAGAGGCACACCGATATTGGCAACAGCTAATGGCAAGGTGATAAAATCCGGGTACACACGAGGTAATGGCAATTATGTGAAGATTCGTCATAATTCTACCTATAGCACGCAATACCTGCATATGTCAAGGCGAGAGGTCAAGGTTGGCCAAACGGTGAAGCAAGGTGAAATGATTGGACGTGTGGGCAGCACAGGACTGGCAACTGGACCACATGTTTGCTATCGCTTCTGGAAAAATGGGCGGCAAGTAGATCCCTACAAACAAAAACTTCCTGAGGCGAAACCAATGGATAAGAACCTTCAACCAATCTATCTCGAATCTATAAAGGATATTAAGAAGATGTTGGACGAAGTAGAATTCACAACTGTAAAATAAGGCTATGCCATTACCAAAGACCAATCCTACCAAAACAAGATCTTGGGAAAATCTCGAAAATCATTTTAGCGAAATAAAGGACCTTCAAATTAAGGATTGGTTCAAGAGAAATTCCGAAAGAGCCAATTCACTTAGCATTATCTGGGATGACTTCTTGCTTGATTTCTCGAAAAACCGAATCGATGATAAAGGTTTCAGATTGTTATTGGATCTTGCTGAAGAGGTAAAACTCAAGGAATCGATTTCTAAGTATTTTGAAGGCGATAATATCAATGAAACTGAAAAAAGGGCCGTTTTGCATACTGCCT
>JABDMQ010000113.1 GCA_013001365.1 Flavobacteriaceae bacterium | reverse complement strand
GTGTAAGCCATGGGAGAAGTTTATTTTTGCAGTAATCAATAATAACAACTAGTCATTCAATTTCAGTACAGCCATGAACGCTTGCTGTGGGATCTCTACATTTCCCACTTGACGCATACGTTTCTTTCCTTTTTTCTGCTTTTCAAGAAGCTTACGTTTTCGAGAAATATCACCACCATAACATTTAGCGGTTACATCTTTACGCAAGGCCTTGATTGTTTCACGGGAAATGATCTTCGCGCCTATAGCTGCTTGTACAGGTATGTCGAATTGTTGTCTAGGGATCAATTCCTTTAATTTCTCACACATTTTCTTGCCAATATTCTGAGCATTGTCTGCATGAATCAAAGCAGAAAGGGCATCTACTGGTTGGGCATTCAATAAAATATCGACACGTACTAATTTTGAGGCACGCATGCCGATCGGTGAGTAATCGAAAGAGGCATATCCTTTAGAGACAGTTTTTAGACGGTCATAGAAATCAAATACGATCTCTGCCAATGGCATGTCAAAATTCAATTCTACACGCTCCGTAGTCAAATAGGTTTGATTAGTTATTTGACCCCTTTTCTCAATACATAACGACATTACAGGACCAACAAAATCTGCCTTGGTAATTATGGATGCCTTTATATACGGTTCCTCAACGCGGTCCAGGCCAGAAGGGTCAGGAAGGTCAGAAGGATTATTAACGATAACGATCTCGTCAGGATTTTTCCTAGTGAAAGCGTGATAACTAACATTTGGAACAGTCGTGATTACGGTCATGTTGAACTCACGCTCCAATCGCTCCTGGATGATCTCTAAATGAAGCATGCCCAAGAAGCCACAACGGAATCCAAAGCCTAACGCGGCAGAACTTTCAGGCTGAAATACCAAGGAAGCATCGTTCAATTGTAATTTTTCCATGGAATTGCGAAGTTCTTCGTAATCTTCGGTATCAACAGGGTAAATACCAGCAAACACCATGGGCTTGACGTCTTCAAAACCTTCAATGATATTTGTTGTTGGATTGGCAAAATCGGTTATTGTGTCTCCCACTTTTACTTCTTTGGCCGTTTTGATGCCAGTGATCAAGTACCCAACATCGCCAGCCTTGATACTTTTTCTAGGAACTTGGTCAAGCTTTAATGTACCTACTTCGTCGGCATAGTAATCTTTATCTGTGGCTACGAATTTTATTCTTTGTCCTTTCTTTATTTCACCATTAAAAACCCTAAAATAGGTTTCAATTCCCCTGAATGTGTTGTAAACCGAATCAAAGATCAAGGCCTGCAACGGTGCATTTGGGTCACCTTTTGGTGCTGGAATCCGTTCGATAATGGCCTTAAGGATATCGCCCACACCAAAACCAGTTTTACCGCTTGCATGGATTACTTCTTCTGGATCACAACCTAATAGGTCAACGATATCGTCGGTAACTTCTTCCGGGTTTGCACTTGGCAGGTCCACCTTATTAAGCACCGGGATGATCTCAAGGTCGTTATCCAGCGCCAGATATAGATTCGAAATTGTTTGAGCCTGAATGCTTTGTGCAGCATCTACGATAAGCAACGCACCTTCGCATGCAGCAATTGATCGAGACACTTCATATGAAAAATCGACATGACCAGGTGTATCGATGAGGTTCAAAATGTAGTCCTCCCCTTCAAAAGTGTATTCCATTTGAATAGCATGGGACTTAATAGTGATGCCTCGTTCACGTTCCAGATCCATATTATCCAAAAGCTGATCTTGCTTTTCACGATCGGTCACAGAACCTGTGTAATCCAATAGGCGATCGGCCAAGGTACTTTTACCATGGTCGATATGCGCTATAATACAGAAATTCCTGATGTTTTTCATGGCCTATTGTCAATGCGAATGCAAATATAAATCATTGCGAGGGTTTATTGGGACAATATAAGCCTAAAAAGGAATTGATTGCCATTTAACGATAAAGCAAGGTAAAAGTTTGGATGGTGACATTAAAATCATACATTTATATTGAGTTTAATAGATCATCCCTCTAATTAATCCATTTGTGAATCTGCAAAGAATATCAATTGCAATAGGCGCTTTTTTGGCGTTTCCATTTTTTATACTATCTCAGGACCTTTCGATTACAGGGAAGGTCATGAGCGAAAGCAACGAACCAATTTCCTACGCCAATGTCATTGTGTTAAAAGCCCAAGATTCAACTGTGGCTTCGGGAGTGATTTCTGATGAGCAAGGCTTTTTCAGCCTTTCGACTCTTAAGAAGGACAGTTATATCATGAAAGTATCCTTTCTAGGATTTGAAGATTATTTTAAAGATATTAATCTTACCGAAAATTTGGAGCTGAACAGCATTACCCTCCTTGAAAAAAAAGAAGCACTGGATGAAATAAGGATCACTGCAACTAAACCAACATTGAAACGGGAGAACGATCGTCTTGTTTTCAATGTAGAGAATACCTCTTTAACAGAAGGAAGTGTCTGGAACATACTAAAAAGCACACCTGGCATCCTTATGATCAACGATGAGGTTTCTGTAAGGAATGCCTCCAACATTATATACCTGATCAACGATAAACGCGTCTATCTTTCTGGGAACGAACTACAACAGCTTCTTTCTGGAACCACCGCATCAACCGTTCAGGCCATTGAAGTGATTACTAATCCTCCTGCTAAATATGATGCAGAGGGAGGAGCAGTCATAAACATTAAAATGAGCAAGAACCTTATTTCGGGGTATAATGGTAGCCTCTATGGTAATTTCACCCAAGGATATTACCCTCGATATTCCGCAGGCACCAACCACTTTTTCAAAGGAAAGAAAACAAGTTTTTACATTGGCTATAATTATAACGACCAAGAGTTGAGCCGCATCAATGATGAACGCATTAATTTCAAGGATGGGAACCAGGTAATCGGAAGCTGGCAAACAGACATCGAAAGAAACACATCCGTCAGGTCTCATACCGCCAACATGAATTTTGATTATGACATTGATGATAAGAATACATTTTAAATTTCGGCCAATGGACTGCTCACACCTTTTTGGAGAAGGGATACAGAAGCTATTACGGAGGCTATTGACTCATCATTCACCTCACTCAATATTACTGATGACGACATCTTGAATATTGGAGCCAATGCCGATTACATGTACAGGTCTGAAAATGGATCCAAGCTATCATTCAATGTACACCATACGAATTATGAATACGACCGATTTCAAGATGTTGCAACCATTTACAAGGACACTTCCAACTTGATAACTTTAAATGAAAATTTCTTTAATACGATTTCTGAGCAAGATATTAAGATTTACTCAGGACAGATGGACCTTTCTTTGCCACTAAAGAATGAGGGTTCTATTGAATTTGGACTAAAAGGGTCGAGAATAGACTCTCAGAGTGATATCCAACAGGTGATCATCAATAATGGGACTATAGTTTCGGATGCTGAAAACTCGGGAACCTTTGATTATGAAGAAAATAATTATGCAGCATATTTAAGCTTAAGTAAAGAGTGGAGTGATTGGAGCTTGTCTGCAGGAATACGAACCGAATACACAGATGCTATCGGGACTTTGTCCAATGATCCTGACC